>NZ_JAJNRE010000001.1:0-247770 GCF_022228025.1 Halorhodospira sp. 9622
CGCTCCGCTCCTACCTCCGCCCCCGGACCCGACCCTCTACCGTGGCTCGCCGCAGTTCTGACTCAGCCAATACGCCGTACGCGACGGACACTTCGCCCACTTATCCTTGCACCGACTTCTAGTTGTCGGGCCAATGCTTTGCCTTCGGCTTCCTTCAGGTTACACCTCACGATGGACACCCTTGCCGTTCGGCTAACCTTCCTCTTGCCGGGCCGGTAGAAGACTCGCACCTCCAAGTCATCCGGCAACCACCACAGTTCCCCGAATAGAGCCAGCCAAGGCGCTGGCGCACCACAAAAAGAAAAACGGCGCCTTAAGGCGCCGTTTTCTTCAGGACGGGCCCGGAGGCCGAGGCCCCCGGGATCGCTTCCTGCCTCTTACTCGGCGTTGCGGTCGCGCAGACCGTCGGTACCGAGATCGCCAAACTGCAGGAAGTCGAAGTCCGCGTCCTCCTCGCCCATCAGGCCCGGATAGTCATCGACCATCTTGGCCCCGTCCAGAGGCAGCTGCTCACCGTAGTGGCAAGTGGCGCACTGGACCTTGGCGATGTCACCGGTCGGCCCCAGGCGAACCTCGGGTTGACCAGCCTCCAGCGGCTCAATCCAGTTGGCGTTGATATCACGCGTCATCCGGATGCCGTGCCAGGAGATCTCCCGCTCCTCCGGGCTCTCGTCCCACTGCCCCAGCCGGCCGGTGTTGTGGCAGGTGGTGCAGTTGGAGCCGGTTGCAGCGGACATGTGCATCATGAGGCTGTAGGAAGCCTCGGTGTCCTGGAGCGAGACGTCCCACTCATCGAGGTGGGGCAGGATCGTGTCGCCCTCGACCCGCAGATCGTCGTGCCCGAGCAGGTACCGCTCGAACGCATTCCGCGGAAGCGAGGTGTACTCGGTCTTCTCGCTGGCCAGGTTCTGCATCATGGTGTTGCCGAGGCCGGCCATGTTCACATCCGGAGTCGGCTCGGCGAACCAGCTCTCCTCCGGCAGGTTCTCGCCACGGTGACACGTGTAGCAGGTCACACCCGTGTCATCCATGTGGCTGTCCCAGTTGGCGTTCACATACCGGTTCATCTCGATCATCTGACGAGAGACCTGGTACGTGTACAGCTCCTCGCTGGCGAAATCGTTGCCATCGTGGCAGTAGGTGCAACCCTCGTCCGGCGACACCCAGTCGGTCATGCTCTGCATGAGCCGGGTGAACTCCGCCACGCTCAGGTCGTCGAGCACCTCCACGTTCTGGTAGATCTCGCCGGCGCGGGGCCCTTCAGCCGAGACCGGATCCGCGGCCTCCGGCGCCAGATGGAGGTCATCGTCCCGCAGCCGCGGGTTGTTGACCTCCTCCATGCCGGTGCCACGGTAGCCCTTCTGCTCGGTATCTACCGGCGGACGCTCACACCCGACGACGACTGCGAGACCGGCGGACAGGGCACCAACTGCCAAGGATCGGTTCAGATACATTTTACTGCTCATCACTCCGTCCCCCCTGCTGCCGGATCCACTGCCGGTGTGAAGAACTCCGGATACTCGGGGGCGATGCCGTGGTGGACACCCCAGAGGTACCAGTTCTCGACCACGGTGCCGGTCAGCAGGATACCGATGCCACCCGTAATCACGCAGAGGATGGCGAACCAGTAACCCCACCGGTGGATGGACTCCATCGTAGCGTTGAAGCCCATGGTCCAGCGCCAGAACAGCGCCGAACGCTCCGCAGCGGTACCGCGGTCGGTGATCTGCTCGATCTCGCGCTCCGCGTTGTAGCGACCCGCCGCCAGGATGGTGGCGCCGTGCATCGCGAACAGCAGAGCCGAACCGAACAGGAACACGATCGACAGCATGTGGAACGGGTTGTAGTACAGGTTGCCGTACCGCAGCGAGAACGCCGTGGTCCAGTCCAGGTGCGGGAAGATGCCGAACGGCACACTCTTCGCCCAGCTGCCCATCAGCACCGGCCAGATGAAGCCGATCGCCAGGAACAGGAAGATCGCTGCAGCGAAGGCCCAGGCCACGTGGGTGCCGAGCCCGAGCGCCCGTGCCCGGTTGTAGGTCCGCGCGAACCAGAGCAGGACCGACAGGGTCAGCGTGAACCCGGCGATCAGCCACCACCCGCCATCATTGAGCGGCGGGAGGCTCAGGCCGTACTCCGGCGGCGGCGGCTCCAGGGCCACCCAGAAGAACTGACGGATGAACTCGAGCGGGCTCCAGTCCACCGACGCCAGCATGTTCATGCCGATGATGACGATGGACACGATGCCGAAGAGGATCGACATCACACCGGTCGTGCCGAGGTAGATCGGACCGACCTGGGCGTCGCCGATCTTCCCGAGCAGCCAAGAGTGCGTCGCTCCCTTGGTCCGGGGCCAATCCGCGGCTGGGAGCTCGACGCCCGGATCCGTCGGGCCCCGGACCTGAACGCGGGTAAAGATGTTCTGATACTCAGCCATTTCTGATTACCCCCCCCAGGACCAGATCGGGACGTTGAGCCACCAGTTCCACCACTCGGGCCAACCGCGGGTCCAGAACGGGCCGCTGATGATGATGCACACCGCGCTCCAGAAGCCCGCATTCAGGGCCAGGAACAGGCCGAGGCGGTGGATGCCCAGGCTGCCGATGGAGTAGCCGATGACGTCACGGAAGAAGGTGTTCTCATGCTCCGCGGTCTTAACCGGCTCACCCTTCTTGGGGTTGGTGACCGAGAGGATCAGGCCACCGTGCAGCGCCAGGGCCAGGGTGGTCGTGAAGAAGAACGTGACGGCCAGCATGTGGGCCGGGTTGTAGTGGAAGTGGAGGTATTGATACCCCACGTTCGACACCCAATCCAGGTGGCTCAGGATCCCGTACGGGAACCCGTGGCCCCAGGCGCCCATCAGCAGCGGCCGGAAGACCACCAGCGTCGCGTAGGCGAGGATCGCGACCGCGAACGCCACCGGCACGTGATACCCCATGCCGAGCTTCTTGGAGATCTCCGCCTGCCGCAGGGCCCAGGTGATGAACGCGCCCAGAGCGCAGACGGTGATGATCTGCCAGAGGCCGCCCTCCATCATGGGCGCAAGGGCCAGCCCGTAGCTAAGGTCGGGCGGGGCGATCGAGATCTGCCACAGATTGAAGGTGTCTTGGGAAGCACCGTAGATAATCAGGACGGTGCCAAGGACCGCGAAGATCGCCGTAAGCACCCCGAAGATGCCCACGTAGAACGGCCCAATCCAAAAGTCAAACAAGTCCCCTCCGAGGAGTGTACCTCCTCGGACACGATATTTTTTTTCAAAGTCGAGCATCGCCATGGCTGGGTCCTCACATCACGGGCAACACGGCGCCTCAGGGATCCCGAAGCCTTCGGCGAGCGACCGCCCCGGGTGTGAAGCACACCGGGGCGGTCCTCCCGAAGAGCCGGGGGCTCGGGTGCTTAGACCTCCCGCTGCTGCGGCATGACCGCAGCATCGGCGACCTCGGCAGCCGACTCGGCGTCGCCGTAGGGGTTACCCTGGAGCCAGTTGAAGTTCTCCGTGCTCAGGAGGATGAAGTGAATAAGCAGAGCCAGGACGGCCATGCCCACGTGGGCCAGAACCACCGTACGGCGATAGTCGAGGATCTTCCACATTCTCCACATGATTACGTCTCCTTAAGCAGCGATGGGCGCGATGGACTGAACAGCGGCGGTGACGGCGTTGGCACCCTCGATCAGAGCGGCACCGAAGCCCTCGTCACCCGGGATCCACGGACGCCAGGCCCAGGCCAGGATGTGCGCCACAACGGCAACACCGATGTAGACGGTGAAGGCCTGAGAGAACATCGCGTGAAACTCTTTGGCTTCCTCGTCGCTAACGTTCCGCATCTCGTCAGCCATAATTACTTCCTCCGTTCGACTTTTCGCCTGCGCCGCGCGCCCCCGCGCGGCTCGGGTTGGTCACCACGCTTTGGTGGTGCTTTTTTCCCGACCGAGGATGGATCCTCGATCAGAAAAATCGGTTATTCGTTCTCTCTTCCCCTGCGAGCTGCGGCCCAATGCCGCGCATCAGCTCATGAAGGCAAAGGGGACCGAGGTCTGCGCCGCCGCGCGTGCCTCGGCGATTACCGACTGCCGCTCGCCCTTTTGCTGCGCAGCACGCCAGCGTGCCGGGACGAGACGGGCCAGAAGAGCGCCGACCAGAAAGACCGCGAAGCTGACGGCCATCAGCAGGCGGTACTGCGCCTCTTCCTTGCGGCGGGCTCGCGCTGAGTTCGGCCGTGCTTTGACTGCGTGTGCCATCGGAGTGCCTCCTCTCGTCGAACTCTCCGCTGCGCCTCTACCCGTCTATAACAAAGCACAACGCGTAAGGCTTCAACGGGATAGCGCGCTTTCGCCGCGCCCTTTTCGTGCTTTAGTTGCCGCGCCCCGGACCCGACCCTGGCAGCACGTCGCTGCAGCTCTTGACCCGGGCTGCGGTGACTCGAGTCTCGCCGGCCTCCTTGGCCCGCTGTTCCGCTGCATCGCGCAACCGCTTGGTGGCCGAGATGCGGACCAGCATCGGTTGCTCCTGAACCCAGCGGTCAAGTATCGCTCGAGCCTCTTCGTCCCAGGTCAGGGTCTCGGAGGCCTCGGCCGGGGCGGCTTCGGATTCGGCTGCGACATTCTGCGCCGTTTTTTCCGGTTGCACGCCGCGGGCCAGAGTGGCCTCCACCTGATCCATTTCCGTGCCCAACGGCAGGATATGGAACAGGGCGTCGAAGAGCGCGTTACAAACCTCCTGCACGATGTAACAGGATCCACCGTACCCCATGAACGGGGTCCCCGTGTGGCGGCGTATGACCGCACCGGGGAAGGAGGCGGGGATATATCTGGCGTGTCCTCCTACTTCCGCAAGATACATCCGCTCGTTGTAGCTTCCGAAAAGCACGAGTGGCGGATTGCCGCGGATCGCGGCACGAATGGCGTCGTTATCGATCTTGACGCCGGGCGCCCGAGAGAAGGCGAAATTGCAGGGCATCCCCAGGTCATTTTCAAGAAATTTCCGAATGCCCAGCGAATGGGTTTGTGCTGCAACGATCCCGAAACTGGCCGTGGCGTAAAAATCCTGTGTGACAGAACGCCACAAATCCCAGAGCGGTTTTAGTGTGGTGTGTTTCTCTTTTTCGATAAACGGCTCCGGATCGAGCCCGAGCTGCTCGCCGAGGGCGTGCAGGAATCGCGTCGTACTGTGCAGGCCGACCGGCGCCTGCAGATAGGGCCGTCCGAGCGCCTCGCAGAGCCCGCGCCCATACTCCCGGTACATGCAGATGTTGACGTCAGCATCCACCAGCCGCGGGATCTGATCCACGTGGCAACCAAGAGGAAAGACCAGATTGACTTCCGCGCCGATGCCCTCGACCAGCCGGCGGATCTCGGCCAGGTCCGAGGGCATATTGAACATCCCGTAGGCCGGGCCGATGATGTTGACCCGCGGCGGCGCGCCGGCCTCCCGTTCGCGCGGACGCGGCGCGCGCCCGCGGCGCATGCCGAACTGCTCCCAGAGCCAGCGCAGCGCCCGATCCGAGGCCTGCCACTGATCCTCGTCGATGGTTCTCGGCAGGAAACGGCGTATCCCGGTGCCTTCAGGCGTCACGCCGCCGCCGATCATCTCGGCAATGGAACCGGTTACGACGACAGTCGGCTGCTGGGGATCGAGGGTGCCGTGGGCCCGCTTCATGGCGCCCTCGGTGCCCTCTCGGTTGAGCTCTTCCTCGGAGAGGCCGGTGACGACCACCGGGAGTTCTTCCGGCGGCAGGGCGTCGGTGTAGTGCAAAACGGCGGTCACCGGCAGGTTCTCGCACCCGACCGGGCCATCGATGATCACCTGCAGGCCCTTGACGGCCGTGAACGCGTACACCGCCCCCCAGTATCCGCCAGCACGATCAAGATCGGGGATGAGCATCAGCGTCCCTCCCCACAACGCCCGACGCCGCCCGCCTTGATCTCAACCCGCGGCGGGATCTGCGGCGATTCGCTCCACACGCCGCCGGTCTCGCCCGTACCCACGCCCGCGAAGAATGCGTTCATGGCGTCAAAGCGCTCCTTGTTCCCGATCGCGGCGTTGATAACCTGAGCCAGCGCCCCTGGCCCCGACGGCCCCATCAACGGTCGCGCAGAGATCAGATTGGTGAAGTACAGGCCGGGAATGGCCTGCTCCTTGGCGTGCTGGACCACGGGTGTGGTGCCGATGGCCAAATCGGGCTGGTGCTCGTCCACCGCCGCGGTATCGTCCTCCAGCGTCGCCCGGAAACGCACTGGGATCCCTCGCGCCTCGAGCCACTCGCGATCCGGATCCGACCACCGCGTCTGACCCACGGCCGTGCCCACGTAGCGCACGTCCGCGCCACATTCGACGAGCAGCCGGGCAACCAGCAGCTCGGAGCCCTCGTATCCGGAGACCGTAATCCGGCCGTGCACCGGCGCAGCCGCGATGGCCTCTTCGATGGCGGGAAGCGCAGCCGATTTCGCCGTGTCGATCTCGGCACGCCCGACGTCGCAGGCCGCTCCGACCGCCTCGAGCCAGGCTGCGGTGCCATCCCGTCCGACGGGGGCCGAGGGCACCAGCGCCCGCCCCGCTGCTTCGAACTCCGCCAGCGACGCCGTATAGAACGGGTGGATTGCGGCAGCCGCGCGGCAATCGAGGGCCGCGTAAAGCTCGCGCCACTCGCGCGTCGGCACCACCTGCCCCGCCGCCAGGCCCATGGGCTCGAGCAAACGGCTGATACTGACCGGATCGCCCGGGAACATCTCGCCGAGCAGCGCCACCGTGGGCAGATCGCCCCGGCCACTTCGCGGCGCCGCCACAGGGCCCTGTTCGGCCTCCTGCCGGGCGTAACGCAGCATGGCGGCCGCCAGCTTGTCCTTGGCCTCGGCATGAGTGGGCACGCCGAAACCGGGCACCTCCAGCGGCACCACGCGGACACCGTTGATCGCCTCGGGCAACAGCCGCAGGGGCACGCCGGAGGCCGTCGGCACGCAGAGGTTGATGACCACGATGGCGTCGTAGCGCGCCGGGTCGGCAAGGTCGTACACCGCCTGGTGGACGTCTTCGAACAGCCCCCCGGTCACCAGCGACTCGGAGTCGAAGGGCACGTAGCCAACGCTGCGCCGGGCACCATAGAAGTGCGAAGTGAAGGTCAGCCCGTAGACGCAGCAAGCCGAACCCGCCACCACGGTGGCGGTGCGGCGCATGCGCAGCCCCACGCGCAACGACCCGAAGGCCGGGCACATGGTCTGGGGTTGATCATGGGGTCCCGCTCGATCGTTCATGGCCCTTACTCCGGGGTCTGGCTCAGGTATCGTCGTAGACGATCTCCAGGGATGGCTTCCTGGTCGCCCCCTGCGGGCACATGTCCTCCGGAGTGGCCGGCACGAGTTCGACCTCGCCGCCGACCTCGTCACTCTTGAACAGCCCGAGCAGTTGGTCGTGACTCAGGGGTTGAGGCATGACCGGCGGGGCACCGGCGATGTTCTGCGCCAGCTGCCCGAACAGGTCTCCCCAGGGACCACCCGGGTAGCCGATGATCTCGTAGTTGGCGCTCTTGCGCCGGATCTCGTCGTCCGCGGGGATGCTCGAGAGCACCGGTATCCCAGCCTGCTCGGCGAGTGCCTGCGCCTCGCCGGTACCGTCATCCTTGTTCACCACCAGCCCGGCGACGCCGACACTCCCGCCCAGGCGGCTGAAATACTCCACCGCCGAGCAGACGTTGTTGACGACGTAGAGCGACTGTAGATCGTTCGCCCCCACCAGGATGACCTTCTGGCACAGGTCACGCGCGATGGGCAGGCCAAACCCGCCACAGACCACGTCGCCGAGGAAATCGAGCAGGACGTAATCGAAGTCCCAGTCGTGGAACCCCAGGTTCTCCAGGATCTCGAACCCGTGGATGATCCCGCGTCCACCACAGCCGCGGCCCACCTCCGGGCCGCCGAGCTCCATGGCGAAGACCCCATCGCGCTTGAAGCAGACGTCGCCGATGCTCAACGTCTCGCCGGCGGCCTTCTTGCGCGAGGAGGTCTCGATGATCGTGGGGCAGGCCCGCCCGCCAAAGAGCAGCGAGGTGGTATCGCTTTTGGGGTCGCAGCCGATGAGCAGGACCTTCTTGCCCTGTTGCGCCATCATGTAGGAGAGGTTGGAGAGCGTGAAGCTCTTGCCGATGCCGCCCTTGCCGTAGATGGCGATGATCTGGGTCTCTTTCGCCGGCTGCTCGCTGCTCATCAGCTGTTTCTCCAGTCGAGGACCATCTTGAGACAGTCGGGATCACCGAAGGCGATCCGGTAGGCTGATGCCGCCTCGGCGGCATCGAGGCAGTGCGTAATCAGACCGTCGAGGCTGAGCGCCCCTGACTCGATCTGCCGCGTTACGGCCTGCAGATCGTCCCGCTGCCACTCGGCCGCCACACGCAGCCGGGCCTCACGCATGAAGGCCGACGGGAACGCGAACGACAGGCGCTCGCTGTAGAAACCGGCCAGCACCACCTCACCTCTGTGCGCCAGCCGCCCGATCAGGGTATCGAGGAGCGCGGCATCGCCACTGACATCGCAGATGCGCGCGTAGTCGTGGCGCTCATCGCTGTCCGGTTCCAGAACCGTGTAGCCGTCGGCACCGGTTCGCCGGTCCTCGTTGGTCTCCCAGACCGTCGGAGGATGGCCGAGCGACACCCCGATGCGCGCTATCAGCCGGCCCAGCACACCGTGACCGATCACCAGATCCGGGGGTGCCTCGGCCACCGCGTGCCACGCCGTAGCGGCCAGGGCCAACAACACGCCACGCTCGCCGAGGCCATCCGGCAACGGGATGACCCGCTCGCCGGAGACCACCAGGCGCGAGGCGGCCCCGCCGAACACCCCGCTGACCTCCCGGTAGCAGCGGGCGCCGGGGACGAACACGGCCTCGCCCTCCTGCCGCCCCGACTCGGCCCCGGCCGCGATGACCCGGCCCACGGACTCGTAGCCGGGAACCAGCGGGTAGGCCAGCCCCGGAAACTGGGGCATGGTGCCCTTCCAGAGCAGGCGCTCGGTGCCGGTGCTGATCCCGCTGAAGTCGATATCGACCACGACGTCCCCCGGCCCGGGGTCCGTCAAGGCCACATCCTGAAGGGCGAGGCGCTCAGGGGCCTCGAAAAGGACCGCACGAGCCGAGTACGGGCCGCCGGACGGCCCACCCGGATCGGCATTCGATACAGGGCTTGGGTCAGACATGGTGTCAGCCTAACTTGACTTCCCCGTGTGTCAAGCTGGTCGATCACCGGGATAGGCTGCGGCTTTTAGCCGCAATTACACGGGCCTGCAGCGGATTGCAGCCTGGCAATAACCGGATCTGCTCAAACCCGGCCCCCTCGAGAAGCCCGCGGTTTTCGGCCACGGTTCGGGGCCGCCCACGCCCCATCGCGAAAAGGTAGATCCCGAAGTAGGCACCGCCCACCCGCTCGGCCCCCGGTGTCCCCGACATCGGCTCGGCCACCAGGACCGTGGTTCCGGGGCGCAGGCTGCGGTGCAGGTTCTTTAGCAGCCGGGCTGCCTCTTCATCGTCGTGATCGTGCAGGATGCGCACGAGCGAGACCACATCCGCATCGGCGGGCAGAGCGTCCCGGAAGAAGTCGGCCCCCGCGGCGGTCAGGCGTTCTTCAAGGCCTGCCTCGGCGATACGGGCACGGGCGCGTTCGGCTACGGCGGGGAGATCGATCACCTGCCCATGCACGTGGGGCCATCGACGGGCAGCGGCGATCAGGAAGGCCCCCTCGCCCCCGCCCACATCCATCAACCTCCGGTGCCGGCGCAGCGGATAGGCATCGAGCACCTCGGTGGCCACCATCGGCTGCGAGGCAGCCATCAGCCCGCTGTAGCCATCCACCTCGCTGCCCGTCAGCGCGTCCGGCGACTGGTTGCCGGCATAGGCCCAATAACGCCCGAGGGCGGTCTCGCCACGCTCGCCCTGCAGCAGCGCCAGCGGATCCTGAAGATCCTCGTAAAGCAGGGCGTGGTGATCGACCATGGCGCGGATGCCCGGCGCGGCCACCAGCACGGCCCCCAGGTCACCGAGACCGTACCGCCCTGCGCTGCGAGACTCTGCCAAGCGCAAGGCCTCGGCTGCCTCGAGCAACCGTTGCCCCGCCATCTCCGGCAGCCCGAGGCGGTTCAGCAGCCGCTCCCGGGGCTGCGCCCCCTCGTTGAGCAGATCCAGCAGGCCGCTGCGCACGCTGGCCAGAACGACCTGCGAGTAGATGAACCCGGCACACAGGTCGAACAGCTCGCTGGAGCGCCGTCGGGCGATTGGCCGGGTCAGCGGGAAGCGTGCCGCCAGCCGATGGAAACGGGGGCTGGCCAGCAGGCGGTCTCGCCAGTCATGCAGGCGATCCCGCCATCGGCTGTCTCGCCAGCTACGGATCACGCCGCGCTGCGGCCCAGCGTCTTGGGCAGGACCCGCTCCATCTCTTCGAGGATACCGGCGCGCAGCTGCTCGGCACCGGCGCAGTCCGGGACCGCGTCGACCGCCTCCTGCACCAGCCGATCCAGACGCTCCTTGGCCCCCTCAAGGCCGTGCTCCGAGACCGCGTTAGCCAGGCCGTGGGACGAGTCCTGGCCGGTGGGCTTGCCGAGTTCATCCTCGGCCCCGACAGCGTCACGCAGGTCATCGGCGACCTGATACGCCTCGCCCAACCGCTCGCCTACCGTCCGCCACCGATCGGCCTGCTCCTCGGCGCCGGCGGCGATGGCTCCGGCAACGGTGGCAGCCGCGAACAGCGAGCCGGTCTTGGCCTGGTGATACTCCGCCACCGGGATTTCCGGCTCGGACTCCCAGGCCTGCCCGGCCGTAATGCCGTAGGGCATACCGGTTGCCCGGGTCACCGTGGCCAGCAGGGCACCGGCCCGCTGCGGGGCCTGGGGCACCTGCAGCGCCAACGTCTCCAACGCGTGGACGATGAGCGCATCGCCGGCCAGTACAGCCAAGCGCTCGCCGTAGGCGGCGTGCACCGACGGCTGCCCGCGACGCGTCGCCGCATCGTCGAAGCACGGCAGATCGTCGTGGACCAGCGAGGCACAGTGCATCAACTCGATAGCGATGGCCGCCGCGTCGGCCAGCTCGGGGTGATCATCGCCACAGGCCGCAGCGACGGTCAGGCACAGGCGCGGCCGGACGCGGGCGCCGCCGGCAAATACGGCATGATGCACGGCATGCGCCAGCTGTGGCGGGGCCGGGGCAGCCGTTGCCCGGGCCACTGCGGCCTCCAGGGCGCTTTCGATTCTTTTGCTTGGTTCCATGTAGCCCCCTCCCGCCGGCGGCGTGTAGGCTTGCGTTCCAGGGAAGACGTGAGTCGTCGAGTACGCTAGTCAGGGACCCACCCCATGTCAACGTCGATGCGAAGCCCAGCCGCAGGAGAACAGAACGCCGTGGTGATCGGCGCCGGTGTCGGCGGGCTCGCCACCGCCATCGACCTGGCCTGCGCCGGACTGCAAGTCACCCTGGTTGAACAGGCACCGACACCGGGAGGGAAACTGCGCCCGGTGCGCATCGGTAACGCCTGGCTGGACGCCGGGCCGACGGTCTTCACCATGCGCGGTGCCTTCGAGGAACTCTTCGCCGACGCGGGGGAACGCCTTGAGGACCATTTGCGACTGCGCCCCGTTGAGCGCTTGGCCCGGCACGCCTGGGTCGAAGGCGGGCAGCTGGATCTGTTTGCCGATCCACGACAATCCGCCGAGGCGATCGGCGAGTTCGCAGGCCCCGCCGAGGCGCGGCGCTTCCGTGCCTTCTGCCGCCGCGCCGCGGAGATCCACGACACGCTGGACAACACGTTCATGCGCGCACAGCGCACTACCCCGCTGGGTCTTTTCCACCGCGTCGGGTACCGCAACCTCGGCGCCATGCTGCGCATCAGTCCGTTCACCACCCTCTGGCAAGCTCTTGGCCGCTACTTCCACGATTCGCGCCTGCGACAACTCTACGGCCGTTACGCAACCTACTGCGGCTCCTCCCCGTTCGAGGCACCAGCCACACTGATGTTGATCGCCCACGTGGAGTCGGAAGGAGTTTGGCAGGTCGAGGGCGGAATGCACCGTCTGGCCACCGCTCTGGCCGGGCTCGCTGAACGGTGCGGGGTCGAACTGCGCTGCGCCACCCGGGCACGGGCCATCCAAACCGCCCGAGGCCGGGTCAGCGGCGTCGAACTGGCCCACGGCGAGTTCCTGCCAGCCGGGACGGTCGTCAGCAACGGCGATGCCGCCGCCCTGGCCAGCGGGCTCTTCGGCGACCACCTGCGCTCGGCGGTGCGCAGACAGCCGCCCCGGACCCGCTCGCAGTCCGCGATCACTTGGAACTGGCGGGCCGAGACCGGGGGGTTCCCGCTTCACCATCACTCGGTCTTCTTCAGCAGCGACTACGCAGACGAGTTCCAGGCCGTCTTCCGCCGCGGCGAGCCGCCCCCGGAACCAACGGTCTATATCTGCGCCCAGGATCGCCACGACCAGCAGTCGGTTGCCGGCCCCGAGCGCCTCCTCTGTCTGATCAACGCGCCGGCCCAAGGCGACCGGAAAAGCTTCAGCGACACGGAGATCCAACAATGCCAGCACCAGACCCTCTCGCTCCTGGAGCGCTGCGGCCTCAGCATCCAGCCCACGGAAGAGACGCCGGTCATCCACACGCCCACGGACTTCGAGGCGCGTTACCCGGCGACGGGCGGGGCGTTGTACGGGATGGCCAGCCACGGGTGGCGGGCCTCGTTTCAGCGTCCAGCGGCGCGCACGCGGGTGCCGGGGCTCTATCTGGCGGGGGGCAGCACGCACCCGGGGGCGGGTCTGCCGATGGCGATGATGTCCGGGCGCCTGGCGGCGGCGCAAGTGCTGGCCGACCTGACTTCCGTCACACGGTCCCTTCGGGGGGCTACGTCTGGTGGTACCTCGACGCCCTGAGCGATGACGGCCGTCACGGGCTGACGGTCATCCTGTTCGTCGGCAGCGTCTTCTCACCCTATTATGCGTGGGCACGGCAGCGCGGGACGCCCATTCCGGAGGACCACTGCGCCTTCAACGTCGCCCTCTACGGCGAGAAGCGCGGACACTGGTGCATGACCGAACGGGACCGACACGCGCTGCGACGCGACCGTGACACCCTGGTCGTCGGCCCCAGCCAGGCGCGGTGGGTGGACGGGGAGCTCCTGCTGGACATCGACGAGCTAACCTTCCCGCGCCCGGCGTACCTGCGCGGCCGCATTCGCCTGACCCCCCGGGTCGCCAACGACCAGGCGCTGGTTCTCGACCCCGCTGGCCGCCACCGCTGGTGTGCCCTGGCCCCCTGCGCCCGGGTCCAGGTCGAGCTGGAGAAGCCGCGGGTCCGCTGGGAGGGCGAGGGCTACCTCGACACCAACGCCGGCGATGAACCGCTGGAGGACGGATTCAGCGGCTGGCACTGGTCGCGCGCCAGCGATGCCGACGGCACCACGGTGCTCTACGACGTCACCCCCCGGCAGGGGGAGGCGTACCGCAAGACGATCCGTTTCGACCGGCAGGGGGCGGTCAGCGAGGCCCCTGCTCCGGCATCGGCCCCCCTGCCAACGGCGCTGTGGGGCATCCGCAGGCGCATCCCGGCCGACGCCCCGGAGCAGGCCCGACTCATCGAGACCCTGGAGGACACGCCGTTCTACGCGCGCTCCCTGGTCGATACGGCGGTGGACGGCCGCCCGTTGCGAGCGGTCCACGAAAGCCTAGACCTCAACCGCTTCGCCAGCGCCTGGGTCAAACCCTTGCTGCCATTCCGGATGCCTCGCCGCGTGACGCGTACCGGCTGAGGTACTGGGCAAGCGGCGACCGTCGCCACGAGCAGCCCCGGCTGCCCGTGGCCTGTCAGCGTCCGGCGCCGTCCCGATCGCGTTCGCGCTCCTCGCGGATCTGCCGCAGGTCGCGGCGCATGATCACGATCTCGCGTACGGCGTAGGCCATGGCCAAAGCCACGAGTGCGAGCTTGAAGATGATGAAACCGGGCAGATCCATCGACCGCCCCTCCGCGCAGCGACGCCGCCCGGACTATCCGGAGACCTGACGCCCGGAACGGGCGGCGTCCATACGCTCCAGGCGCTCCGCGTCCATCCGCTCGAGGCGCTCGAACAGGCCCAGCACCCAGGCGACCTGCCCCTCTAAGCGCCCCGGCGGGCCGACGGCCTCGGGAACCTGCCTGACAGCATCGATCAGGTACTGCCCCTGTGGCAAGGCCGGCGCCGAATCGTCCCGCGGCGCGGCGGCCAGCGTCGAGGCAACCTGAGAGAGGACACGCACTTTGCGCTGCCCGCTGACCACGGCCCGCTGGTTCACCGAGTCACAGCCGCGGCGTTCCAGCTCGCGGCCGATCTCGGCGTAGAGCAGACGTGCTGCGCACAGGCCGGGGCGCACCCGGCGAGGCAGCGCGTGGAATCCCGGCATCGCCCGTTCGTAGTGGCGATCGGCGTCCCGCAGCAGTCGCTGGATGACGCCGCCGAGTTCCGACGAGAACCGCGGCCGGGCGAGGAAGGCGTCCGGGTCGACGCCGGCCTCGCGCATCCACTGCCGCGGCAGATAGAGCCGGCCACGCCGCGCGTCCTCACCCACATCGCGGGCGATGTTGGTCAGCTGCATGCCGATCCCAAGATCGCAGGCCCGAGCCAGGGCGGACGGGCTGCGCACATCCATAAGCAGCGACATCATTACGCCGACGGTCCCGGCAACGCGCACGGCGTACTCGTAGAGTTCCTCGATGGTCTCGTAGCCGCGTCCCTCGGCGTCCCAGCGAAACCCCTCGATCAGGGCCCCCGGCAAGGTTTGCGGGATGTTGTAGTAGTGGGCGACGCAGGCAAAGGCACGGTCCGCCGGGTGCGACTGGGGCCGGCCGGCGTAGGCCGCCTCCAGGCGCTCACGGAGCGCGGCCAGGGCCGCCGCATCACCCGGTCCTTCGTCCACGGCGTCATCCGCTTCGCGACAGAAGGCGTAAAGGGCCGTCGCGGCATCCCGCTGCTCCCGCGGGAGCAGCCAGGAAGCCGCCATGAAGGTCCGCGACCCGGTGCTGAGCAGGGCCCGACAAGCTCGGCGATCGGTATGGAGCAGGTACGGCTCCGGCGCCAGGCTTGGATCAGGCGAAGGTACGAGCATCTGGGACTACCTCGTCGAGGATTTTGGCGGATGAGACTACACCGGGCAGGCCGGCGCCGGGGTGCGTACCGGCACCGACCAGGAAAAGGTTCTGGACGTCTTCGCTGCGGTTGTGCGGGCGGAACCAGGCGCTCTGCTGGAGCACCGGCTCCAGGCTGAAGCCGGTGCCGAGCCACGACTTCAGCCGGTGGCGGAAATCAAGCGGCGTGGCCACCAGGGAGGTCACAAGCTCTTCCTCCAGCCCGGGCAGGACCGTCTCGCTGAGGTACTGCGAGATCGCCTGCCGGTAGGGCTCGGCCTGCGCCTCCCAGTCCACGTCCCCACCGAGGTGGGGCACCGGCGAGAGCACATAGAACGCGTCACACCCCTCCGGCGCCAGGGACGGATCGGTGGCCGTCGGCCGATGCAGGTACAGGCTGAAGTCTTCCGCCAGCACCTTGCGCTCGAAGATGTCTCGGATCAGCTCCTTGTACCGTGGCCCCATGAGGATGGTGTGATGCGGCACGTCGTGGTATTGGCGGCGGGTACCGAAGTACCAGACGTAGAGACCCATGGAGTAGCGCGCCCGGTCCAGGCGGCGATCGCTCCAGCGGCGGCGGGCACTGGCCGGCACCAGCTTGCGGTAGGTCCAGGCGGCATCGGCATTGGATACAACGACATCGGCCGCGATGCGCTCGCCGCTGCTCAGCTCCACGCCGGTCGCCCGCCCCTGATCCACGGTGATCGCCTCGACGTCGGCGTTGTAACGGACCTCGCCCCCCTGCCCGGCGATCAGATCGGCCATGCCGCTGGCCAGCCTGCCCGTACCACCCATGACGTAGTGGACCCCCCAGTGCTGCTCAAGGTACTCGATCAGGCAGTAGACCGAGGTCACCGAAAACGGGTTGCCGCCGATGAGCAGCGGGTGGAAGCTGAGCACCTGACGCAGCCGCTCGTCCTTGACGTAGCGCGAAACCAGCCCGTGAACGCTGTAGTAGCTCTGCAGCCGGATCAGGTCCGGGACCACGCGGAGCATGTCGGTAAACCGGTTGAACGGCTTGTAGCTGAGCTCCTCGAAGCCGATCCGGAAGATCTCCTCGCTGGCCGCCATGTAGCGGTGGTAGCCATCGACATCGCCGGGTGCGAAGCGCTCCACCTCGGCCCGCATCCGCTCCGGATCGCCGGTGTAGTCGAAGTGACTGCCGTCATCGAAACGGACCCGGTAGAAGGGGTCCATCAGGCGCAGGTCGATGTCGTCCTCAAAGCGCCGACCCGCCAGCTCCCAGAGTTCCCGGAAGAGAAATGGCGCGGTCACGATGGTCGGCCCGGCATCGAAGGTGAATCCGTCCTGATGATGCACGTAGGCCCGCCCCCCTGGTCCGTCCAGACGGTCCACCACGGTGACCCGGTAGCCACGCGCGCCGAGACGGATGGCCGCCGCCAGCCCGCCGAAGCCGGCCCCGATGACCACGGCGTGGGGAGACTGACCGCCGACAGCGGGTGCAGGAGCATCAGGATTCATTCGCATAGGTTTCACCTTAAGTACGGTCGGGACTATGTCAACGAACATCCGCTTCACCGCGACCTTTTGGCGCGGTCGTGCGGATGGCGGCCAGGACCTGCTCGGCCACCCGATCCGGTGCTTCCTCGTGCGCCAGATGGCCAAGGTCGGAGAGGGTTTCCAGTCGCGCCGACGGCACCCGCAGCCGAACCCGCTCGGCCTGCGCCGGGGGCACGGTGCGATCCCCACTGGCTGCGAACAGGACCAGCGGCACGGTCAGCCGCGGCAGATCCTCCATCAGCGCGTAGAGACCGTCATGGGTGCGGGCCATCATCCCCAGCGCAGCGGCCACATGCCCTGGGTGGGTGGCCAGCCGCTGATAGAGGTCGATACCCGCCTCGTCGATCCGGGATCCGGTGCGCGCCAGCACATCCGCGAGGAAATCCCGGTTGCGGGCACGAAAAGCGAACCAGAAGGGGACCAGCGGGTTGTAAGTCAGGAGACGGGCGGTGGTGGGAAACAGGTGGCCGGCGATGCCGCTGAAGGGCAGAAAGGCGCCGTTGATGCTGATCAGCACATCCGGGCGGATCCGCGCGTCGAGGGCCATGCGCGCCAGCAGCGCTGCGCCCACCGAGTGGCCGATAGCCACCCGTGGACACAGCTCAAGCGCATGGAGGAGTTCGGCGATCCCCTGCCCGGCCCCGCCCAGAGTCTGCAGGCGGCGCGGCGGCGGGGCGCTGAATCCGTGACCCGGCAGGTCCGGCGCGACCACGGTATAGTGCCGAGCCAGCCGCGGGCCGAAATCGCGCCAGGAGTGAACGGAAGCGGCACTGCCATGCAGCAGCAGGGCGGGCGGCCCCTCTCCGTAGACCTGGACGTGCCAGCGCAACCCGCCCGCGTCGACGAAACGGCTCGCCTTGTGGTTCGGCCACCCGGCAGCCTCCCGCTCCCAGGCCAAACCCGCTCCCATGGCCTCCCTCCTAGGTCTAGCGCCCGGTACCGGTCACCGCCTGCACCGCTGAGCTGATCGAAGAGGCATCGGCACGCGGCAGGGGCAGGTATTCGGCGCCCATGGCCTCGGCCAGCTCACGACCCATCGGCCGCGGCCGCGGCGAGGTGTCCACCACCAGAGCCCGGATCCCCATCACCCGGATGGCGCGAGCCGACTCGGTGGCCTCCTGCTGCGCCTTCTCACGACCGCCCACCCCTTCACGGGTGACATTGGCGCGGCCGTCGGTGAGCAGGATCAACACCGGGGTGGCGCCCTTGCGGCGGACCTCGTCGGTGAGCTGTCGGGCGGTATCGATGCCTGCAGCCAACGGCGTGCCGCCTCCCCCGGGCAGCCCGGCAAGCCCCTTCTTGGCGCGGGTCAGCGAGCGCGTCGGCGGCAGCAGCACCTCGGCCCCTCGGCCCCGGAAGGCAACCAGCGCCACCTCGTCCCGACGCACGTAGCATTCGGCCAGCAGCAGCTCCACGGCGCCCTTGGCCTCGGAGAGGCGGTGCATGGCTGATGACCCCGAGGCGTCCACCGCGAAGATGGTCGTCGTCTGACTGCGCTGCTTGAACCGGGTAATACGAAAGTCCTCGGGGCGGACGATCACCCGGCGGCCGGTCTGGTCGTGCTGGCGCCGCAGGGGCTGCCAGGGGGCCGCCGTGCGCAGGGTCTCCACAACATTCAACCGAGCCCCGCCACCGGGACTGCCCGGGCGCACCCCGGCCGGCCGGCCGCGCCCACCGCCCTGCTGAAGGGCACCGGCCCGCCCCGGCGTCTGCGAGCGGTTGCGCTGGGCCAGTTCCCGGATCTTCATCTGCTGCAGCAGGTTGTCAGGCAGTACGGCACGCGCTGCATCGAGCACCACCTCGGCGGGGATCTCCGCCGGCGCCTGCTCTTCGTCGTCCTCCTCGTCCGGCCCTTCCTCGGGCTGGTCCTGCTCGCCGCCGTCATCCTCCGGCCGCTCCTCATCCGTCTCCTGTTCTGGCGGCGGGGGCGGCTCCTCCTGTTCCTGCTGCTCGGCCTCCTGCTGTTCAGGCTCCTGCTGCTCTTCGGGCTGCTCCTGTTCCGGCTGTTGCATCTCCGGAATGCGGGTGGCCCGCGGCACCAGGATCAGGCGGGTGGCCAGGGCAACATCCTCCTGGCTGACCTCGGTCCGCCCATCCAGCGCAGCGGCCGCCCGCGCGGCGCGCAGGGCCTGCAGCGGTGCGCGCAGCGAGCCGATGCCGAGCGCCAGCCCGCCGGCACACAGGGCCTCGGCGAGGTCGTCAGAGCAAGTGACCTGGTCCAGACGCTCGCGGGCCGCAGCGACATCCTCCGCTGTGTACTCGCAGCCGCCAGCGACGTGGACCGGAATCCCGTTAAGCTCGAGATGGCAACCCAGGCGGTCCCGGAGCGGTCCCACCGGCCGCTCGTCCTCCTCTGCCCCCTCGTCCAGGGCGATCACCCCGAAACGACTCGTCATCCGATCGGCCAGGCCGTCCCGCTCCAGTCGGACCTCGCCGTTATCGAGCACGGCCCCCAGCTTGCCGGCCGTGGCCGGCGCAATGCGCTCAGCCATCGCCAGCACGGCCACGCCGCCATCGACCTCGGCCAACACCCCGCGCTCGACCACTGGCCGGCCGGAACGCAGCGTAGCGGTCAGGTCGAGCCCGCCTAGCAGGCGGCTGTCCGAGATATTGATCGGGATGCGGCGCCAGGGCGTACCCGCGGGCAGCAGCTCACGGGCGATCTGCACCCAGCGCTCGCGCACCGGCCCGGGCAGCGAGCGCAGGCATACCCCCCCCACGCCGGGGGGGTCGATCGCCAGCAGCGCCGCGGCGCACGTCGCATCCTCCCAGGCGGACTCGGCGTTGGTGTAATCGAGCGCGGCGCTCATGCAGGCAGGTGCTCCTCCACGGCTCGCTGGACCCGGGTGGTGGACCCGGACTCGTCGAGGGGATCGCGGCGCAGCCGATGGCGCAGCGCCACACTCGCCACTTGGCGCAGGTGCTTGACCTCGACCTGACCCGCCTGCTCGAGGGCAGCGGCAGCGCGGGCGGCACGGATCAGGGTCAGTTCACCGCGGAGCCCGTCGGTGCCCAGGGCGATGCACAGCGTCGACGTGCGCTCAAGGATCTCATCGGTGACCTCGACGTGCGGCAGCTGCTCGCGTCCGCGCTCGATGCGCTCCCGCACCTCGGCGTCATGATCCGCCCACTTGCGCACGAACGCCTTCGGGTCGGACTCGTACTCATCGCGCCGGCGGACCACCTGCATGCGCGTATGCAGGTCTTCCGGCGTGGAGACTTCCACCGACAGCCCGAAACGGTCGAGCAGCTGCGGGCGAAGCTCTCCCTCCTCAGGGTTGCCGCTGCCAATCAGGACGAACTTGGCCGGGTGGCGCACGCTGAGCCCCTCGCGCTCGACCACGTTCTCGCCGCTGGCGGCCACGTCAAGCAGGAGGTCAACAATGTGATCCTCGAGGAGGTTCACCTCGTCGATATAAAGAAAACCGCGGTTGGCGCGTGCCAGAAGCCCCGGCTCGAAGGCCTTTTCCCCCCGCGTCAGCGCCTGCTCAAGGTCGAGGGCACCGACGACACGGTCCTCGGTCACCCCCAGCGGCAGGTCCACCACCGGCACGTTGATCTCTTGCACGTTAAGTTGCTTGCCCGCCTGGGTCTGCTCCCGGCAGTGATCGCAGAGGGTATCGTCGTGATCCGGGTTGCAGTGGTACGGGCAGTCAGACACTGCGCGAATCGTCGGCAGCAGCCCGGCCAGGGCACGGACTACCGTCGACTTGCCGGTGCCGCGGTCGCCAAAGACCAATACACCGCCGATGGAGCCGTCCACCGCGGCAATGGTCATCGCGAGCTTCATCTCGTCTTGCCCGGCGATCGCCGAGAAGGGAAACGCTGGTGCCATGGATTGTGCCGTCCCAGTTTTTGGAGTCAGTGACCTTGCGGAAACGGGCCGCCCGGCCCGCGCGCAGATTAACAGAGGGACACGCCCGGTACAGCCCTACCGGGCCGCCCACTCCGCGACCGGCTGCTCACGAATCAGACGCCGGAACCACGGCGTGTAACGCCGGGGATGCTGCTCGGTATCCGCCTGAATCCGCAACGGGGCCGCCCAGGCCCATGCGCCGATTTCAGCCGAATCCGGGGCGGGCTGATCGTCCAGGGCGCGGCCAATCAGCACATGGGCGTATTCATGTTCGGCGAGCCCGGTATGAGGATCTTCGGCGTGGTAGGTAAACTGCGCAACCGGCTGCAAGCGGGTCGTGAAACCGAACTCTTCGCCCAGGCGGCGCTCGGCCGCCTCGGTGACGCCCTCGCCGGGCCGCGGATGGCCACAGCAGGAGTTCGACCAGAGCCCCGAGAAGTGGTACTTGCTATCGGCGCGACGCTGCAGGAGCAAATGACCGCGCGGACTGAACACGAGCACGCAGAACGCCAGGTGCAGGGTCCCGCCGTCGGCGTGGGCGCGGATCTTCTCTTCGGTGCCGACGCGCTGCCCTTCCGGGTCGACGATCACCACGTGCTCCATCGTGTCCTCCCCGCTAGAGACCTCGGCGCGCATTGGGCAACATCGTCGCGCCCCCCTTGCGCCTGGCGCGATAGTACGACCATTCTCTAAACGCTGGCAAATGCGCCGTTACGTCGCACAGAACCGTATACTGGAAAGATCCATCACCGGCCCCCTGAGTCGGCCGGGGTGGTGCATTGGAAGGTCACCTCGACCCTGACGTGAGAGGAGCCAGAATGATGAGCAAGAAACCGTGTGACCGCTCCCGCCGCAAGTTCCTGCGCCTGGGCCTAATGAGCACGGCGGCGATCCCGGCCGCGAGCCTGTTCGGCTCCAAGGCCATGGCGGATGACAACAACAACGGCAACGACCGGACCTGGGAGATCATCAGCGAGGATGCGCCGGAGGCCAAGGGCATCGGCTACGTGCATAATCAGGCCGACGCCGACATGGACCATCCCCGCTTCGAAAGCCACCAGTTCTGCGCCAACTGCCTGCTCTACGTCCCCCACGAGGAGGACGGAGACCACGGCTACTGCGCCGCCTTCGGCATGGACGAGAAGCGCCTGGTCAATGCCAACGGCTGGTGCTGGGCCTGGGAAGACGCCGGTGATGCCGCCGAGGTGGGTCCCCGCGACGTCCCCGCGGACCAGCTGCGGCGGGGCTGACCCCACCGCTTCAGGTACGGGGTGAACCAGCCGGGCGGGAGCGCCCCGGTTGCTGCGCCAGAGACCGCCGGGCTGCCTGATCCAGGCGCCCGGCGACGTCTTATTGGCGCGGCCGATCACGATATCGGTCAACCATCGAAGATCCAGCGTCAAGGACCCTAGACAGCAGGCGGTCTAGCCGTGCAAGTTACGCGGATAGACCGAATCACGCAGTTACCAAGGCAGTCGCGGAGGCTCGACCCATGCGTATCGTCTTTATCCATCCCAACTACTCTTCGGGCGGTGCGGAAATCGCGGGCAACTGGCCCCCGGCATGGGTCGCCTACCTGGCCGGCCATCTCAAGCGCGCCGGCTACGACAACATTCGGTTCATCGACGCGATGACCAACAACTTCTCCGACGAGTACATCCGCGAGGAACTGGAGAAGGAAAAACCGGACATCGTGGCGACGACAGCGATCACGCCTTCGATCTACGTCGCCGAGCGAAGCCTGGAGATCGCCAAGGAGGTTGACCCCGAGGTCGTCACCCTCATCGGTGGTATCCACCCGACCTTCATGTACAAGCAGGTCCTCAGCGAGGCGCCCTGGATTGACGCCGTGGTCCGTGGCGAGGGTGAGGAGATCATGGTCAACCTCGCTCGCGCGGTTGACGAGGGGCGCTGGCCCGATGAGCGCGAGTCCATCCTCGGGATCGCTTACCGCGACGGCGAGCAGATCGTCGCCACGCCGGCGGCGCCGACCATCAAGGACCTCGACAGCATCGAGCCGGACTGGGGCATCCTGGAGTGGGAGAAGTACACCTACATCCCGCTCAACACCCGAGTCGCCATCCCCAACATGGCGCGGGGCTGCCCGTTCACCTGCTCGTTCTGCTCGCAGTGGAAGTTCTGGCGCGACTACCGGATCCGCGATCCGAAGAAGGTCGTGGACGAGATCGAGAAGCTTGCCGACGAGCACGACGTCGGATTCTTCATCCTTGCCGACGAAGAGCCGACCATCAACCGCAAGAAGTTCATCGAGTTCTGTCAGGAGCTGATCGACCGCGGACTCCCGGAACGCGGCATCCTCTGGGGCATTAACACCCGTGTCACCGACGTGCTGCGCGACGAGGAACTCCTGCCCTTCTACCGCAAGGCCGGCCTGATCCACGTCTCGCTGGGCACAGAGGCAGCCGCGCAGCTCAAGCTGGACCGGTTCAACAAGGAGACCACCGTCGCCCAGAACAAGAAGGCGATCGAACTCCTGCGCAACGCCGGGATCGTGGTCGAGGCTCAGTTCATCGTTGGTCTCGAGAACGAAACCGCCGAGACGCTCGAAGAGACCTACCAGATGGCCCAGGACTGGAAGCCGGACCTGGCCAACTGGGCCATGTACACCCCCTGGCCGTTCTCGGACCTGTTCCGCGAGCTCAAGGACACCGTGGAGGTGTACGACTTCGAGAAGTACAACTTCGTGACGCCGATCATCAAGCCGCAGGCCATGGACCGCGGCGAGCTGCTCGATCGCACGATGAGCAACTACCGGCGCTTCTACATGCGCAAGGCGCTGTTCTCCTACCCGTGGGCGGGGACCGGTGACCGGCGCAAGTATCTCTTCGGCTGCCTCAAGGCCTTCCTCAAGGCTGGCTTCCAGCGCAAGTTCTACGACCTGGGCAAGCATGGCTACTGGGGTCCGCAAACCCGGAAGAAGGTCAGCGAGAACATCGAGAAGAACTTCGACAAATCGCGGACCCTTTCCGAGGCACAGCGGGCGGAGTACGAGGAGCACGCATCCAAGGAAGAAATCAAGGCTGCCCGGTCTCACAAGGCGGGCACGGAGACGGAACGCACCCCGGCGGAAGCCACCGTGCAGGTCCACCGGGACGGAGTCCCCGGCAAGGACAAGCAGCAGAAGGCTGCTGAGACCGACGAAGTCTGAGGGTTCCGGAGTGGACGCAGCGACCGGGCAACATGAAGAGGCCCGCATCGGGCCCAACGCGATCCTTCAGGTTGCGGCGGCGTTGTCCGCCCTCGAAGACGAGGATACCGCCCGGCGGTGCTTTGACGCCGCTGGGCTATCCGACTGGCTCGAGCATCCCCCAGAGGCGATGGTTCCGGAGTCAACGGTCGCCGCACTCCACCAGTGCGTACGACGCGAACTCGGCGCCGACCGGGGCGCGCGGGTGATGCGCGAGGCAGGCGAGCGGACCGGGGAGTACGTCCTGAACAACCGCATCCCCGCCCCTATCCGGGCCCTGCTGCGGTTTCTGCCGCCGGTCCTGGCCGGACCAATGCTGCTCAAGGCCATCTCCCAGCACGCCTGGACGTTTGTCGGCTCCGGACAGCTGACCATTCGCAAGGGTCGACCCTGCTTGCTGGAGCTGGCCCACAACCCGGTCATCGCCGGCGAGCGGGCCGAAGGGCCGGTTTGCCACTGGCATGCCGCCGCCTTTGAGCACCTGTTCCGGTCGCTCGTCCACGGCGACTCCACCATCCGCGAGACCCGTTGCGCGGCCGCTGGTGACGAACGCTGCGTCTTCGAGCTGCGCTACCGCTGACTTCTCTCCGCCCGCCGCGATATCAGCCGGCCGGACCGCCCAACATGGGGAAGGTCACTCCGAGCGCCCAGGCGAACGCCACCGCGTTGGCCAAGCCGGCCACCAGCGGATGCCCCGTGTGCCGGTAGACCCACCGACTGAACAGCCCGTAGACCGCGAAGAAGACCACCACCACCGGGACGATGAGCAGCAGGAAGAACAGCCCTTGCGGATCGAGTGCCACCGCCAGTCCCAGCGAGACCAGGAAGAGCACCTTGGTGGCGGCGTAGGCGCCGCGGCGCATCCCCTGCCCCCGGCTCAGCCACTCATCGGCGAGGAAGTACGGCAGCGTGCCGGCCACCATCGCTAGCATCAGCGGCAGCCGCTCGATGGAGGGATAGAAAACGGTCACGAACTGATCGAGCACCGCACCAAGGATGACCAGGCAGTAGGCGGTGACCGCAGCAGCGCCGAGCAGCCAGCGCCCCCCGGTGCGTCCGGACACGCCGACGGCGGCGGCGATATCCCGCACGCCGGGCCGCCCCGCGGTCCACCACAGCAGGACCGTACTCAGCAGCCCGTAAACCCCGAAATGGATGGCAACGTAGTCGCCGATCACCACCGGCAGGAAGTCGGTAGGCACCGGCGCAAGCACCAGTGGCGTCGCCAGCGCCGGGACACCGGCAACAACGGCCAAACGCCGCCATCCGGCACCCGCTCCCTGCCCGACCACGGCCACCCGCGGCAGCAGGCGCGCAGCCGGCCGCGCCAGGGTGATCACCGCCGCCAGCAGGAGGGCCACCCACGGCCCGCGGGCCGCCACCCAACCGTCGCTGTCGCGCTCGAACGCCTGATCCAGCCAGGCCACCGCCTCCTTCAGGCTGACCTGACTGTACAGCACACCCACGTGCTCGACCCCCGGCGCCACTGCAATGCGCCGCGCAGTGCCGTCGCCGAAGTCGCCGTAGGTCCGCCCGAACTCCACGTCCTCGGGCTCGAGCTCGGCAAAGGCCATCGCCACCACGCGTTGACCCTCCTCCTGCAGACGACGCTCGAACCCCCCAACCACACTCATTACGTTGGCCGGGGTCTCGGCATCCACGGTCGGCGCAAACATGGACACCCCCACCGTGGCCACCACATCGTCCCGCTGCTGCGCGAACCGTACGATGATGTTCGACGCCATGGAGTGGCCAAGGACGGCCATGGGCTCAGCCTCGCCCATCAATTCCGCCCGAGCGTAGTCGGCCACCCGCTCCGTCTGCTCCACCAGCGCCTGAGCTGCGCCATCCTGTGCGGTGATGTCACCGTGCAACGGGCGTGGATTCCGACCGTGGCCGAGGTAGTCAAAACTGACCACGGTATAGCCGTTACCGGCCAGCGTCAGGGCGAAGGGATCCATGAGGGGGCGCGAGCCGGCAAACCCGTGGGAGACAAGCACGACCGGCCCCGGTTGACCGGCTTCCGGCCGATAGATCGTAGCTGGTGTATCAGCGATGGTCAGCACCTCGCGCTCAATGCCGACCTCGTCGCCGAAAAGTTGATGGAGCGCCACGCCGATAGCGATCAGCGCAGCCAGTGCCAGCCCCAGATCCCACCGCGCAGAGCGTCCACTGCCAGCCATCTTCGGCGGTCACCCCGAGGAGGAGGAGGCGTCCGCGTCGGCCGGCTTGGCAGCCACTTCCCGCGTGCCCCGGTTGCGCGCCTTGAGGCCCCAATGCCAAAGGAAGGCGGTGGGCATGGGGATGACCAGGAACCAGTGTTCCAGGATGGCTAGCGCCATCAGAGTCGCCACCAGCGTCAGCCCCACGGCGGTGAACGCATCAACCCCCGGGGCCATAGCGGCCTGAACCAGAAGCACCAGCGCAACGGTAGAGACACTCACCGAAAACGGGAAAAACAGGTTCATCGGGCGCCGCCGCATGAAACCGCGCAGGAACTGCATGTGCTCCGGCACGAACTCCTCGTTGAGATTGCGCACCCCGAGGAATACGTTCACCCGCGCGCTCTCGTGCATCCAGGCCAGCACCAGGAAGGTCCACAGCGCCACCAGATTGCCGTCCCCCCAGGTCAGGATCGCCAGCACGACGCCGAGCACTAGGATGGCCAATTCGTGGTAGACGTTGCTCTGCAGCGCATGACCGAAGTGACGCCAGCCCGAGCAGTCCGGCGGGCAACGGATCTGCCGTGGCCCGGTAAGGTAATTGGTATAGTAACTCAGCTCCACCCACGCCCAGATCAGCAAAGCGCTGGTAAAGGCGATGTAGGCACCGCCAACCGAGGTGTCGGTGCTGCTAATCGCCACCCCGTAGAGCCCCATCCCGAGCCCGACGGTCCCACCGAGCATGCTCCAGCGGAAGGTATGCACCGGGAGGTTGTCCAGATAGATCACCACGCCGGTGCTGAACCACCAGAGAAACAGCGCGAAGAGCGCTGGCAGCAGGTATTCGACCATTACGGCCCCTCGACGCCGTTCTCTTCGTCCTCAGTGTCCAGGAAACGGACGAAGGCGCCGGCGTTGTCCTCACCGAACGCGGCCAGGTCGACCCCCTGCCCGGTGACCGGATCCTCGAGGATGAGCCGTCCGTCCGCGCGCCCCTTGAGGATGAATGGGACCTCGTCACTGCCGCCCGTCCGGACCCGCGACTGGGCGAGCTGCCGAACCGTCTGGCGCATAAAAGACTCCTCGCCCTCGCCAGCCCTCGCCAGCTCCTCGCCGGTGCGGCCATCACGGACGACGATCTCGCCATCCACATCGTGGAACGACAGCGCACGCTCAGCCACCGGGGGCTGAAAATCCGTCCCGGTCGTGCCGAGGACCAACTCGGTGTAAAGCACGTAGACGGTCAGCATCAGGATGAGCCCCAAGGCGGTCACCGGCATAATGACCTTGGAGATCGGTCCTGCCTTAAGATGCTCGTCGTTGTCGGAAGAAGCCATGGTCAGATCGTCTCTCCGGCGAAGGTCAATGCCGCCGCACTCAGGAGTGCGCGGCGGCTTCCTGATCGACCCCGGAGGCGGTCTGCGTACCCTCTTCCCGTGCCCGGTGGGCCTCCAGCGCCTCGGCCAGAATCCGCGCCGCCTCGTCGCCATCCGGGATGACCCGGAGGGTCGGCTCGGGGGGGCTCAGCCGCCAGGGCCGAACGTGGGGCCAAAATAGCAGAAAACGGACCTTCTCGCCCTCATCCAGCCGCAGGGAAACGTCACTCGTGCCGTCCCTGTGCTGGGCCAGGTTCGCTGCCTCGATGCGGTCAAACGGCAGATTGACCGTCGTGGGTAACGACGCCCCGATACGCATCACCACACGCCGGTTGGTGATGGTGTAGAGCGTGGTAGTGCCCATCCACCAAGCCAGTGCCATGAGCAGGCCCACTGCAACCGCACCGATGAGCAGCTGGTTCAGGGCGTAACCGCCCGCGGCCACCGCCCCTTCGCCCTGGAGCAGCGCGTCCGTGGCGAACCACGTGCCGACGATGACGAAGTAGGCGGCAACCTTGCGGACATGAAGCGCCCGCTTGGCGAGCGACCACCAAGCGGGCTTTCCCTGCCACAGGATCTCTTCCCCATCCGGGAGCTCCTCGGGGAGCCCCGGGATGGGTTCGAACTCGTGCGTCCTCAAAGGAACGGCTCCGTGCGGCCAGGCACCGCGTACAGGACACCACCGCCGAAGTACCCGGTGATGAAGTCCTCTTCCTGCGGCGAGATGCGATCCGCTTCACGCAGCCGCGGGACATCGGTGAACTGCTGCCCCGTGATGGCGTTGACGCGCACCTTGCTGTCGTAGCCGACGCGGGCGAAGTTGATCGGCAGCAGGACTCGGTCGCCGCTGGAACCCACGCCGGAGAGGTCCATCTCCAGGTACATCGGGCGCAGCTCGCCACGATCGACCCAGATATCCACGATCTTACCGGCGACCTTGCCGTCGCAACCAAGCACCTGGTAGCCACGCGGGTCAGGATCAATCTCCGGCCAGAAGCGGGCGACATCACGACTCATGCCCACCTCGAACTCGGTGGCAACCCGCAGCGGGCAGATCTTCTGCTTGCCGCCGTGGGTGACCTCCGGCTCGTCCTCACGCTTGGCCCACGCGGCGGGACCAAGGCCATCAACCATCGGGTTGCCGGTCGGCTCCAGGGGCGCACCGTCCCAAGGCGCGGTCGGCTCCGCACGCAGCTGGGTGTTGAGTTCATAGTCGGTCTTCTCGGCGCGCGGCACCTGGATGCTGCGGCCGTCCGCGAGCTTGAAGACCTTGGGACTCGGCGGAGCCGGGAAGCCGAGCTTCTTCTCCGGGGTCCGGTTGCAGTTTTCGTTGGCTTCCGCCTGCAGCGGATACCCCTCGCGCTTGTCCTCCATCCGCAGATAGACGATCAAGCCGGCCAGAAAGAGCCAGAACGCGTAGAGCGTCATCTGAGCTACGTTCATGTAGTCAGTAAGAGCGCCAGTTCCTTCCATAACGAACCTCCACTCGAAAGGGCCTTACCGATTGAACGGCGTGGCCTGTACGAGACGACGATGACGTTTGCCTAACCCTGCCACGCTGGGCGCGCCAAGGGCCCGTGTGCGACCGCAGTCGCTAGTAACCCGACTCGTTGGACGTTGCTGTCGACGGCGATACGCTCCTCCCCCCCTCTCTTGCAAACCGCGCCAGCGGCCACGCCGCGACGACCATGGCGAGCAGCAGCACGATCTCCACCGAGTAGACCACGCTGTACCCTGCCGCCGGGTGCAGATACAACTCCGGCATCCGGCCGGCTTCCGCCAACGCCGGGACCAGATCCGAGATCCCGGCACCAGCAGCCAGTGCGGCACCGAGCACGGTTGCCTGCACTGCACCCCATGCACCGATGGCGATCCCGCTCTGCTCGCGCGTCGCCATCGACATCGTTGCGGCGAGCGTCCCGACGTAGAACAGGGCCCCTCCGACCCCGATCACGACCTGCCCGATCCTGAAGACCGTCGGCGAGTCGAGGGGTGCCGAGACGATCACCAGCGAAAACGCCAGCACGCCAACCAGGGCACCGATGGTCGCCACACCGTAGGCGTTGATCCCGCGCTCAAGGGCCATCTTGGCGAACCAGAAGCCGATGAGCATGCCAATCGCCCACAAGCCGGTCAGCAGCGTGGTACCGGCGACCTCCAGGCCCAGGACTGAGGCCCCGTAGGGCTCGATGATGATGTCCTGCATCCCGAAACCGGCGGCACCGATACCGATGACCACCAGGAGGCGAACCACCGGCCCCCTCTCTACGAAACTTTGCCACGACTCGCTTAACGGTGGACGCGGTCGATCGACGCGGCTGCGCTCGGGATCCCGTGGCTCCTGGCGCCAGAGCGCGAACACATTGAGCGCCCAGACCACCAGAGCGGCCCCCTGGAGCACCTGCACCAGGCGCTCGTGGCTAAAATCAGAGAGCAGCAGATAGAACACACCGGTGGAGATGACCATGCCGAGCAGCAGCATGACGTACATCACGCCGACCACCTGCGGCAGTTTTCCCTCCGGCGCAAGGTCGTTGGTCAGGGCCAGGCCGGTCGTCTGGGTGACGTGGACACCGAGGCCGGCCAGGAAGAACGCCAGCGCCGCACCCAGGGATGCCAAGAAGGGCGCATCGGCGCCGTACTCGGCCTGGACCAGAAGCCCGAACGGCATCACCGCCAGGCCGCCAAACATCAGCAGCGTACCGATCCAGAGGTACGGCACCCGGCGCCACCCCAGCGCCGACCGCCGGTGGTCCGAGCGGTGCCCGATCAGCAGGCGCAAGGGTGCGAACAGGATCGGCAGGGCGATGACCGCGCCGAGCAGGGAGGCTGCAATGCCCAGCTCGTAGATCATCACGCGATTGAGCGTCCCCGTGAACATGACGTAGAGCATGCCCACAGTGACCTGGAATAGGGACAGACGCAGGATCTGCGTCATGGGCAGTTCCCGGGTCCCGACATCGGCGAAGGGGACGGCCAGGCGGCGCAGGCGCGCCTTGAGAAGAGACGCGGTATCCGTCATGGTCGCTGCAGCTCCAACGCCTGAGAAATGTAGAACCCCCGTGCGATCTTGCGTGTCCGACCGACTTGCCAGGCGCTACCCAGGGTCGGCTCGTTGCCAATGGCCTGGCGCAGCCGGCGCTCGGCAACCGGCTCAATCGCCGGAGAGCGATCGCCCCGCGGGAAGAGCTTGCCGACGGCGTGCATGGTCGCCAGAAGCGGCGTGCGGGGCGCGAAGGTGAACACCATCTGCTGTCGTGTACGCCTGGCCAGGCCCGCCAGCGCCGCCACGGCGTCCGCGCAGGGGTAGTGGATGAGCACATCCATCGACACGACCCGATCAAACTCTCCCCAGTCCGGATCGAGCATGTCGCCGACGTGGTACGCCAACCGTCCGGCACCCACGTCATCCGGCATCCGTTGATGGGCGATATCGATCAGGTTTTGCGAGACGTCGACACCAACCACATGGGCGCCCCGGCGCGCGGCCTCGACACTCAGTTCACCGGGGCCGCACCCGGCATCCAGGATGCGTTCACCGGTGAGATCGGCCGGAAGCCAGTCGAGCAGCGTCTGCCGCATCTCGGCCCGACCGGCGCGCACCGTGGCCCGGACACCGCTGACCGGGGCATCCGAGGTCAGCCGCTCCCAGGCCTTGGTGGCCGTTCGGTCGAAGTAGGTGGTGACCCGGCTGCGCCGTTGTTGATACGACTCCGTAGGCATCAGTCGAACCCCAGCAGATCGAAGACCTCGCGATCCTTCAACGGCGCGGGGTTCAACGGATCGACGCCATTCCACAGCGCCGCCGCCAGGCTGAGGTATTCGTCGCGCACCCGGTCGAGTTCATCGGACTGCTCGTCGAGTTCGAACAGCGTGGCCTTGTGAAGACGGCTGCGCCGCACCACGTCGTAGTTCGGCACGTGCGCCAGGGTACGCAGCCCGATGCGCTCGTTGATCCGGTCAATCTGATCGGTCCGCTCGCTGCGATTGGCGATCACCCCGCCGAGGCGCACCTTGTAATTCTTTGCCTTGGCCTGGATGGCACCGGCGATCCGGTTCATGGCGAAGATCGAGTCGAAGTCGTTGGCGGTGACAATCAGCGCCTGGTCCGCGTGCTGTAAAGGCGCCGCGAACCCGCCACAGACCACGTCGCCGAGCACGTCGAAGATGACCACATCGGTCTCTTCCAGCAGGTGGTGCTGCTTGAGCAGCTTGACCGTCTGCCCCACGACGTAACCGCCGCACCCGGTTCCGGCCGGCGGGCCACCGGCCTCCACACAGAGCACGCCGTTGTAGCCTTCGTAGACATAGTCCTCGGGGCGGAGCTCCTCCATGTGGAAGTCCACCTCTTCGAGGCTGTCGATCACCGTTGGCACCAGACGCTTGGTGAGCGTGAAGGTCGAGTCGTGCTTGGGGTCGCAGCCAATCTGCAGCACGCGCTTGCCCAGCTGGCTGAAGGCGACGGCAAGGTTGGAAGAGGTCGTACTCTTGCCGATCCCGCCCTTGCCATAGACAGCGAAGACCTTGGCCCGGTCCATGCCGCCGGTGGATTCCATGTGGACCTGCGAGCTCCCCTCGCCATCGCCTCGGCCTCCGATCCCGGACACCGGCACCGAGCCATTGCTCATGCGGCCTGCTCCTCCTCGTTGACGCCCTCGTAGTAGTCCTCGAGCTCGTCCCCGGCCCGGCGCAGGGCCTCGAGCGTCTCCTCATCGGGGTTCCAGTAGTTGCGCTCGTGGGCCTCCAGCAGCCGGTTCGCCAGCTTGGCCGACGCCGCCGGATTGAGCTGCGCCATGCGCTCGCGCATCTCGTCGTCGAGCATGAAGGTCTGGGTAAACTGCTGATACACCCAGGGCTGTACCTGGCCGGTGGTCGCCGACCAGCCCATGGTGTTGGTCAGGTGGACCTCGATCTGGTGCACCCCCTCATAACCGTGCTCCAGCAGCCCCTCGTACCACTTCGGGTTGAGCATCCGGGTGCGGGTCTCCAACGCCACCTGGTCGGAGAGGGTCCGCACCTTGCCCTCCCCCCGGGTCTGGTCGCCGATGTAGACCGGCACGTGCTCACCTCCGCGGGAGCGCGCGACCGCGCGACTGATGCCCCCGAGGGTGTCGAAGTAGTGATCGACCGTGGTCACGCCGAGTTCCACCGACTCCAGGTTCTGGTAGGTCAGCTCAACCCCGGAGAGCATGCTGCCGAGCAGCTCCTCCTGGCGCTTCGGTTCACCGCTGCGCCCGTACGCGTAGCACTTGCGCCGGGTATAGGTATCCGCCAGTTCGTCCTCGTTTTCCCAGGCGCCCTGGTCGATCATCGAGCCGACATTGGAGCCGTAGGCCCCGTCCGCGTTGGAGAACACCCGCAGCGCGGCGGTTTCGAAATCGCACCCGTGCTGCTCCTGATACGCCAGGGCGTTGCGGCGGATCGGGTTCATCTCCGGCGGCTCGTCCTCGGCGGACGCAGCCAGGTACGCTGCCTCGGCCAGCACCCGGGTCTGCAGGGGCAGCAGGTCGCGGAAGATCCCAGAGAGGGTGATCACCACGTCGATGCGCTTGCGACCTAGCTCCTCGAGCGGGATGAGCTGCGCCCCGGCGAGCTTACCGTAACTGTCGAAACGCGGCCGGGCACCGATCAGGTGGAGGGCCTGACCGATGGGGGCTCCCTCGCTCTTCAGGTTGTCCGTCCCCCAGAGGACCATAGCGATGGAATCGGGCAGCTCCTGGCCCTCCTCGCGGTGCTTCTCGAGCAGCCGCTCGGCCTGCCGTGCGCCGTCCTGGACGGCGAAGGCGCTGGGCAGGCGGTAGGGGTCGAAGCCGTGCATGTTCCGCCCGGTAGGCAGGATCTGCGGGCTACGCAGCAGGTCACCACCCGAGACCGGCGGCACGAACCGGGCATCCAGGGCGTGGACGATGCCCTGCAGCTCCTGGTTATCCCCCAACTTCCGTGCCGTGTCGGCCAGTCCTTCCAGAACCTCTTCGGTGACCTCCGGGTCATCGTTCTCGGCCCGGGCCAGCGCCTCCCGTGGCGAACAGCCGTCAACCAGTGCCTCGACACAGGCCCGCTCCACGGTCACACCGTGGGTGGTCTCCGCCATGGTCACCAGCTGGTCGACCCGGCCCTCGCGGGACGGGGGCTGACCCACCACATGGAGCCCCTCGGGGATGAGGGTGTACTCCATCTCGAGGATGTCCTCGCTGAGCTGCGCAATGCGCCGCTCCGCTTCCTCCTCGGCCCACTCGGGCTCAAGTTCGGCCAGATCCACCTCGGCGGCCTGGGCCTGGATCAGGCGGGCCAGCTCGGTGCGCTCTTCCACGTTGTCCGGCGGCGCAGAGCGGTAGCGCTCCACGGAAGCCTTGAGCTCAAGCAGCCCCTTGTACAGGCCCGCCTTGCCCACCGGCGGGGTCAGATAGCTGATCAGCGTGGCGGCAGAGCGCCGCTTGGCGATGGACCCCTCGGAGGGGTTGTTCGCCGCGTAGAGGTAGTAATTGGGGAGATCGCCGATCAGCCGATCGGGCCAGCAACCTGCGCTCATGCCGCACTGCTTGCCCGGCATGAACTCCAGGGCACCGTGGGTGCCGAAGTGCAGCACCGCGTCCGCCCCAAAATCCTCTCGGATGTACCGGTAGAACGCCGACATGGCGTGGGTCGGTGTCAGCCCCTTCTCGAAGAGCAGCCGCATCGGGTCGCCCTCGTAACCAAAGCCCGGCTGCACGCCCACGAAGACGTTGCCGAACTGCGCGCCGAGGACGTGGATGGATTGTCCGTCACTCTGCGCCTTGCCCGGAGCTGGTCCCCACTGCTCCTCGATCTCCTTGAGATAGGGCTCGCGGGCAACATAGTCGTCCACCGTCACCCGGTGGTGGACGTTGGCGTGGGCCCCATAGCTGCCGGCGTTGCCCTTGATGATGCGATCGCGCAGATCGTCCACGGACTCGGGCAGATCGACCCGATAGCCGGCATCATCGAGTTCCACCAGGGTGTTGTAGAGGGATGCGAATACCGACAGGTATGCCGCCGAGCCCAGGGCGCCGGCCTCCGGCGGGAAGCTGAAGATGACGATGCTCAGCTTGCGGTCGCTGCGTGGGCTACGCCGCAGGCGGATCAGCCGATCGACCCGGGAGGCCAGCATCGCGGCCCGCTCGGGGTGGGCCTCCATGCGGCAGACACCGTCGGCCCCAGGGATCGCCGCACGGCCACCGAAGACCACCGGTCCAGTGGCACCATCAAGCTCGGGGATGGCCACCATCATGGTGGTCTCTACCGGGGTAAGGCCGCGATCGGAACCTTCCCATTGCTCCAGGGACTGGAACTCCAGCGCCTGGGCGTTGAGATACGGCACGTCGAGCTTGCGCAGCAGCCGCTCGGCGGCGCCGGAGTTGTTGTAGGCCGGCCCCCCCACCAACGAGAAACTCGTCAGCGAGATCACCGCATCGACACAGGCGCGGCCGTCCGCCATGAAGAACCGCTCGACAGCCGGACGGTTGTCGAGGCCGCTCGCGAAGGCCGGGATGACCCGATAACCGCGGCTCTCCAGGGCCTCGATGACGCCGTCGTAATGCGCCGAATCACCGGCCAGTACGTACGAGCGCATCAGCAGCAGTCCGACCGTCCCGCGCGAGGCGCCACCCTCCGGCTCCGGAAGATGGGCCGGGCTGTCGCCAATGCGCCGCTCCATGCGCGGGTGGTAGACGCCGACATCGGGATACTCGATGGGATCCTGCACCTCCAGCTTTCCGCGCAGGCCGCTGCGCGGGCCCGCCGCGTACCGATTGACGAGGAAACGGACCATGTTCTCGACGTTCTCGTCGGAACTGGCCAGAAAATACTGCCAGGTCAGGAAGTAGGCCCGGACATCCTGCGCCGTGCCCGGGATGAAGCGCAGGATCCGAGGGATGCGGCGCAGCATCGCAGCCTGCTTCTCCCCCGAGCTGCTGTCGTCGTCGTCATCCTGCTGCTCTGCCTTGCCCTTCTTCCCGCGCAACTTCTTGAGCAGGGACATGGGCCCACGGGAGCTGCCGTCCATGGTGAACTTGCCCATCCGCGTGAGCTTCATCACCTCGCCGGCGGACATGATGCCAACCAGCGCGTCGCAGTCGTCCCGGCGCGCCTCGAGGTCCTCGCGCACGGGCTCGATGTGCTCCTCCATGAACAGCATGGTGGCGACGATGATGTCCGCCGAGGCGATCCGCTCCCGCGCGCGCTCCAGCGCCGCGGGGTTGTTGTTCCAGTCCGAGGCGGCGTGGTAGCTGAGCTCGAGACCCGGGATATCGCGTTGCAGGGCCGGTCGCGCGCGCTCCACGGCGCCCGCCATGTGGCTGTCCAGCGTGATGATGGCGACGCGCACCGGCGTCGGGTCAGCGACTGAAGTGGGCTTTGGCATCGTAAATTGTCTCCACTGTTATTGTCGCAATGCCTCGGTCGGCGGCGAAGCGCTCGGTGTTGCGCCGGGCCTTGCCCCGCACGAAGAACGGGATCTTTTTGAGTTCGGCTTCGGCCTCCGGCGTCCAGCGTATCTCAGCGCCTTGCTCCGACTCGGCGACGGCAGCCGTCGTCTCGGTCTGTCCCTCTTCCCGAGCCGCCCCGCCCGAAGCCGGCGCTGCGCCGGCTTCCAAGTGGGACGGTGCGTCAGCCGTGAACTCGAAGTCTTCCTTGAACATCCCGAGCAGATGCTCTTCCAGGCCCATCATCAGCGGGTGGACCCAGGTGTCAAAGATGACGTTGGCCCCTTCCAGGCCCATGTTCGGCGCATAGCGCGCCGGGAAATCCTGTACGTGCACCGGTGCCGAGATCACCGCGCACGGCAGTCCCAGGCGCTTGGCGATGTGCCGCTCCATCTGCGTGCCGAGCACCAGCTCCGGGCTGGCCTCGGCCGCGGCACGCTCCACCTCCAGGTAGTCGTCGGTGATCAGCGGCTCGACCCCGTAGGCCTTGGCGGCCCGACGCACCTCCCGCGCCTCTTCGCGGGCGTAGGTCCCCAGTCCGACGACCTGAAAGCCGAGCTCCTCGCTGGCGATACGCGCCGCGGCGACGGCGTGCGTACCGTCACCAAAGATAAACACCCGCTTTCCGGTCAGGTAGTTGGAATCGACCGAGCGGCTGTACCAGGCCATGCGCGCATCGGTTTCGGCCAGCACCTCGCTGACGTCCAGGCCGGTCACCCGCCCGACCTCGGCCAGAAAATCGCGGGTAGCGCCCAGGCCAAGGGGCACCGTAGTGACGGTCGGCTGCCCGAAACGGCGCTGCAGCCAGTCGCAGGTCGTGCGCGCCACCTCGGGATAGAGGCAGACGTTGAAATCGGCCTCGGGGATGCGGCGCAGGTCATCTGGGCTAGCCCCGAGCGGAGCAACCACGTTGACCTCGACACCGACCGATTCGAGCAGCCGGGCAACCTCCTGCACGTCATCCCGGCAGCGGAAACCAAGCGACGTGGGACCGAGCAGATTGGCGCGCGGGGCACGCGCCGTATCCGGTTGTGCAGCGGCGCCTCCACTGTCGCCCTCGAGCAGTCCGCGAACCAGCTGGTAGAAGGCCTCGCTGGCGCCGTACCCCTCCTTGCGTGAGTATGCCGACAGCTCCAGCCCGATCACCGGGACCGGCAGGTCCATGCCGCGTGCCAGATCCCCGGGCTGATCCTGCAGCAGCTCCGCCGTGCAGGAATCGCCGACCAACAGCGCTTCCGGCCGATAGCGCCGGTAGGCAGCGGTCACCGTCTCGCGCACCAACTCGGCGGTATCCCGGCCCAGGTGCCGCGCATTGAAGGTGGTATAGCTCACCGGCGGACGCCCGGGGCGGCGCTCGATCATGGTGAATAGCAGATCGGCGTAGGTGTCACCCTGAGGAGCGTGGAGGACGCAGTGGACCCCCTTCATCGACGCCGCGATCCGCATCGCGCCGACGTGGGGAGGGCCTTCATAACTCCAGAGCGTCAGCTGCATCCTCTACACCTTCAGCGTCTCGTGGCGGACCAGCGGGCGGGCGAAGAGCTCGGCGAGATCGCCAGCCTGCTCGAAGCCCTGGATGGGCGAGAAGACCAGCTCGATGGACCATTTCGTGCGCAGGCCTTCCGCCTCCAGCGGGTTCGCCAGCCCCAACCCGCAGACCGTCAGATCGGGACGGTCCTCGCGCAACCGGTCCAGCTGGGCGTCGACATCCTGCCCCTCGACCAAGCGAACCCCCTCTGCGAGAGCATCCCGCTCCCGGCCGTGGAACTCGCGGTCGAAGTACGGCGTGGCTACCTCAACTGGCTGCATGCCGCACTCCACGCTGAGGAATCGCGCCAGCGGCAGTTCCAGCTGCGAGTCCGGCAGGAAGGTGATGCGCTTGTCGCGCAGCACTTCCCGCTGCCGCTCCAGCGCTGCCTGTGCCCGCGCGATGGGCGCTTCGATGACCGTCTCAAGCCGCTCATCGGAGACCCCGAAGGATCGGGCGGCCGCCTGGAGCCAGCTGCGCGTTCCTTCAATCCCCAGAGGGTACGGGGCATCGATCCGCTCTGCGCCGCGGCGAATGAGCGCACGAGTCGCCTCGCCAGTGAACGGCTGAGCCTGCAGGACGCGGGTCCCGGGGCCGACCGGCGGCAGCTCGGCCCCGGTGCGCGGCGGCAGGAAATGAACGGGACCGATTCCCAGCTGATCGAACAGGCGCCGGAACTGGTCCTCGACCACGTCCGCGAGGGTGCCGAGAACGATAAGCGAGGGCGTGTCCTCCTGACTCGGCGGAAGCTCATGCGCCAGCGTGCCCAGGAACTGATCCTCGCCCTGGGTGAACGTTGTCTCGAGCCCGCTGCCCGAATACGGGAGCACGCGGACCCGCCCCTCGTGGGCCGCCGTCAGCCGCTCCGCGGCCTTGTCCAGGTCGAGCTTGATGACTTCCGAGGGGCAAGAGCCGACCAGAAACAGCGTGCGGATCTCCGGACGGCGGGCGAGGAGCTCGTGGACGACCCGATCTAGTTCCTCGTTGCAGTCGGCCATCCCGGCGAGATCGCGCTCGCCGAGCACCGCGGTTGCGAAGCGGGGCTCGGCGAAGATCATCACGCCTGCCGCCGACTGCAGCAGGTGGGCGCAGGTCCGCGACCCGACCACCAGGAAGAAGGCGTCGCGCATCTTCCGGTGCAGCCATACGATGCTCGTCAGGCCACAAAAGACCTGGCGCTGCCCCTCTTCCTGGGCCAGCCCCCCGCAGACCCCGCCGGCATTGCAGCGATCCGCTTGCGTCATTCCGCCCCTCCCTGCCCGGCGGCGCGCATCTGCTCTTCCTGCAGGCGCGCGGCGCGGAGCTTGAGGAGAAACTGCATGGCGTTGACGACGTAGGCCGCGTAGGCGGCCAGCGCGATCCACATTTGCTGGACCGGGGTCAGGAAGTCACCGAACCAGACCACGAGGTACGCGGTGTGCAGGACGATCACCCCCATGCTGACCACGTCCTCCCAGAAGAACGCGGGAGCGAAAAGGTAGTGCCCGAAGACCTCCTTCTCCCAGATCGCCCCGGTGACCATGATCGTGTAGAGGATCAGGGTCTTGATGATGATCGACCAGGCTGCCCACTCGAGCAGTTCGCCGGTGGCGAGATACCACAGAACCAGCCCCAGGCTGGCCAGAAACACGATGAACTGCGTGGGAGCCAGAATCCCCTGGACGAGGGTCCAGGGCGACTCGTCTCGACGGCGGCGCTCTTCGTCGGTGTATAGACCGGCGGGAGGTGATTTCATGGAACCCTGATGCTGCATTGCGCTGCATCCCCACTTTACGGGAGTGACTTCTCGGCGAATCTAAAGCGCCCCCCGGGGTGTGTCAAGCTGGCTGGACGTGCCTCACGATTGACACAACCTTTCAATACAGGGCCTTAGCATTCGGTCGCGCAGGACGACAGATCGTCGCATTCCCGCGTTACGCCCTTGAACTATCCGCGCCGGATGGCGTCAATATTGAGTGCGCAAGTATTCTCGATGAAATCGGTCCGAATTCAACGCCCCGAATCCCCCGAAAAACCCGATCAAAGCCCCAGAGGACGGCCGAAGTTGAAATCGATGAACGCGCCGCAACAGACGCTGGGCGATCTGCCCGCGGAGACGGTCGCCCGGCTGCTCAAGGCCGCCGCGGATATCGCCCTGATCGTGGATGCTGAAGGAACCATCCACGACGTGGCGGTGGGCAGCGATGACCCGGGTGTCCGCGCCGCCGCTGGCTGGCGGGGCCGGCAATGGCGCGAGGTGGTCGGTGCGACGGAGCAGCAGACCGTCGACCGTTTGCTCGTCGACCAGCAGAGCGCAACCCTGCAGCACATCGACGAGCGCGGAAACCCGATCCCGGTGCGCTACCGATTGATCCCGCTCGGCGACGGACGAATCGCCGCGGTGGGCCGGGACCTGCGCCCCTGCGCCGCACTGCGCCAGCAGCCGCGTGAACACAACCGCCTGCGCTCCATCGAGCAGACTACGGCCCTGGTCGGCCAGGTGCCCCTGCGCGATCTGGTCCGCGAAGCGACCGACCTGATCGAGCGCATGTGCATCGAGACGGCCTTGAACATCACCCACGACAACCGGGCCTCGGCAGCGGAACTACTCGGACTCAGCCGCCAGAGCCTCTACTCCAAGCTGCGACGCCACGGCCTGATGACCTCCCACAACGACGCCGACTGACCGGTGCCGCACCTCCCTTGACCCACCCCGCACACCCCTCTAGCTTGAGCTCCTTGTCGTTGGGCGACTGAGCGAGGGCCCTGTCATGGATCCAGCCACTGCGCAGACCCCCCCCCTGGCCGCTGCGGCCCCGCGGGATCTCTGCACCGACTGCGGACTCTCGCGCAGCTCCGAGCCCAAGCGCTGCGGCCGAGCCTGTCAGTTCATCCGTCCGGACTACCCTGGACTGGAGCGCCGGACGCACGGCCGCAGCCGGGATCCTGAGCGCCCGGACGAGCTGCACTTCGGCCCCTTCCGGAGCATGCACCAGGCCGCCCTGCGACGCCCGCGGGCCGGCGCTCAGTGGACCGGCGTCACCACCCGACTGGCGGAACGGCTGCTGGAGAGCGGGCGCGTGGACGCGGTCCTGACCGTCACGGGCAACGCCGACGACCCCTGGCGACCCCGCCCCGTTCTGGTCACCGATCCGGCGCAGCTGACTCAGTGCCGCGGCATGCGCATGGGCTATGCCCCCCTGCTCGCCCTGCTTGAGCCTGCGCTGGCGCAGGGCTACCGACGGCTAGGGGTGATCGCACTGCCCTGCCAGACCTACCCGCTGAGAGCCCTCGAGCGCGAACTCGGCCTGGAACGCCTGGAGATCATCGGCACGCCGTGCTCGGACAACACGTCGACAGAGCACTTCCACCGCTTCCTCGAACTCTTGACCCCTGCACCAGAGGACGTGACCTACCTGGAGTTCCGGGCCGACTACTACGTCGAACTGCGCTTCCGCGACGGCAGCAAACGCGAGATCCCCTTCCTGCAGCTGCCGATCTCCAGGCTGCCCGCCGACTTCTGGCCGCTAACCTGCCGCACCTGCGTCGACTACACCAACGCCCTGGCGGACATCACCGTCGGCTACATGGCCGGGCGGGGCGAGCAGTGGATCATCGTGCGCAATGAACGCGGCGAGGCCATGCTGGAGCTGCTGGGCGACGAAGTGCGCCTGCGCCAGCCAAGCTCCGGGGGCAAGCGCGCTGGCCCGGTGCAGGGTTTCATCGACAATACTGAGCGCGCAGCGGGGGGCATGCCGGCGCGAGGCATGCCGAACTGGCTGCGGCCGATCGTCGGCCGGCTCATGCCGTATGTCGGCCCACGCGGGCTGGAGCTGGCGCGGGCGCGGCTGGAGATGAAGGCCGCCGAGACCCTCATCCACCTCCGACATAAGGCGCCCCGGCGCGCCCGGACCATGGTGCCCGCACACGTCAACCGGCTGGTCGAAGGCTATCGGATCACCACCCCGCAGCAGCACCCCGGGCCCCGGCACACCGAGGCCCGGAGCGGGGCGGATTCAGACCGGATCGATTAGTAGCACATAGCGCAGCGCCTCGGCGTACTCCCGGGCAGTGGCCTTCTCGCCGTTCTTCTCGCGCTCAAGGGCCCGATCCACCTGCGCCTTGGCAATGACGGACAGGCTGCGCAGCCCCATCGGCCCGAGCGCCTCGACGTAGCGGGTGAGGAACTGCCGGGACTGCAGCCGCTCCGTTTCAGCGCTGATGGCCCGGATCCAGAACATCTTGCGCAGACCGACAAGCACGAAGATCGCGGCCGGCAGTGCGATGGCGATGATCATGACCGCCAGCGTCTGCTCCGCACCGGGGAGCAGATCCCGCTGGATACCGATGAGGTAGGCGATCACGCCACCGATCGCCGCCAGCGAGAAGCTGATCCCGGCGGAGAGCCAGGTCGACTTGGTGAGTTCCTGGAGTAACCGTTTCCGCTCCTCGAGGATCTCGTTGGTCATGCTGCGCTCCTTACTCTGAAAGTGGGATGGGCAGGCCGCCGTCAGCGCTCCACCGACGGCAGTCCGGACAGCGCCATGGCCGTCTCGACCTGGCTCCCGCCGAGGTCGCTGAGGTTGCCCGCCAGGTAATCCGTGTAGGCCTGCATGTCGAAATTGCCGTGGCCGCAGAGATTGAACAGGATCGCCTTCGACTCGCCACGCTCGCGGCACCCCTGTGCCTCATCGATCACGGCCTTGACCGCGTGGTTGGCCTCCGGCGCGGGGATGATTCCTTCGGCCCGGGCAAACTGCAGCCCGGCGGCGAAGCAGTCGAGCTGATCGTAGGCCCGCGCGTCGAGGTAGCCGAGGTCCATCAGGTGGCTGATCTGCGGGGCCATACCGTGGTAGCGCAGCCCCCCGGCGTGGAACCCCGGCGGCATGAAACCGGAGCCAAGGGTGTGCATCTTGGTTAGCGGCGTCAACTGCGCCGAATCGCCGTAATCGTAGGCAAACCGGCCCCGCGTCAGGGTCGGACAGGCCAACGGCTCGACGGCAATGGCCTCGATGCTCGGCCCGCCGCGCATGGCCGCCCCCAGGAAGGGGAAGACGATGCCCGCGAAGTTGCTGCCTCCCCCGGTGCAGGCAATGACGGTGTCGGGGTAATCATCGGCCATGGCCAGCTGCTCCATGGCCTCGAGCCCCGTAACGGTCTGGTGCAGCAGCACGTGGTTGAGCACGCTGCCCAGCGCGTACTTCGTGTCGTCGCGCTGCGCGGCCAGCTCGACCGCCTCACCGATGGCGATGCCCAGGCTCCCGGTGCTGTCCGGGTTGTCCGCCAGCACCGAGCGCCCGAAGGCCGTCTCTTGGCTCGGGCTAGCGATGCACCGCGCCCCGAAGCTCTCCATGAAAGCGCGCCGGTACGGCTTCTGCCTGTAACTCACCCCGACCATAAAGACCTCGATATCGAGGCCGAACATGGCACCAGCGAGGGCCAGTGAAGAACCCCACTGACCAGCCCCGGTCTCGGTGGTAATGCGGCGCACACCCTCGGCGTGGTTGTAGAAGGCCTGCGGGAGAGCCGTGTTTGGTTTGTGGCTCCCGGCGGGACTGACGCCCTCGTACTTGTAATAGATCCGTGCCGGCGTATCGAGGGCCCTTTCCAGGCGGCGCGCCCGGTAAAGCGGCGCCGGCCGCCACTGCCGGTACGCGTCACGGACCGGCTCGGGGATCTCGATCTCCCGCTCGGTGCTCAGTTCCTGCTCGATCACGCCACGGGGGAACAGCGGCGCCAGATCCCCCTCAGAGACGGGCTCCCGCGTCGCCGGATGGAGCACCGGTGCCAGCGGGGCAGGTAGGTCGGCACTGATGTTGTACCAGGCGCGCGGTATCCGCGCCTCATCGAGCACATACTTGACGGTCTCACTCATGGTTGGCTCTCGCGCTGGCCCTGATCAGAACGCCGGCTATGGTAGCCGCGCCCGCGCGTCAGGGAAAGCTGACAGGGCGCGACACGCCGCCGCCGGAACAATGAGGGTTGCCACCGGACACCCTTACACGGTATGGATGAGCGACAAGCTGCCGCAGCTAGGGAAGGCTCAACGCCATGGTGACCGATCAGCAAACCCTCCTCGAGGTCGCGCAGGCGACCACCGCGATCGGTGGCTGGATGCTCGACCGCTCCACACAGGTCATCCACCTGTCCATGGAGACCCGACGACTCCTCGAACTGCCCCCGGACCGCCCCCTGAACCTGCGCACCGGACTCGGCCTCTACCCGCCCGAGCATCGGGCCACGGTCACCCGAGCCACCCACGCCGCCCTCCACCATGCCCGCCCCTTCCAGGTCGATGTCGATATCCACACCACCAGCGGCCGCCGGCTCCATGTCCGCAAGCTGGGCAAACCGCTGATGGACGACTACGGCAACATCCTGGGCCTGCGCGGCGCGCTGCAGGATCTGACCGACATCAAGGCCGCCGAACGTCAGGCCCGGCGCCTGTCACAGCGCCTGGAGACCACGCTGGAGAGCATCACCGACGCCTTCTTCCTGGTCGATCCAGCCTGGCGTTTCACCTATCTCAACCGCGAGGCGGAACGCCAACTCAACTGCCGGCGCGAGCAGATCCTCGGCCGCGTGGCCTGGGAGGTCTTCCCCGAAGCGCTGGGCACCGCGTTCGAGGCAAATTACCGCCATGCCATGGCCAAGCGGGATCCAGTGGTCTTCGAGGCCTACTTCGCGCCGGTCGAGACCTGGTTTGAGGCGCGGGCCTACCCCTCCGAAGAGGGGCTGGCGGTCTACTTCCGCGACATCACCCAGCGCAAGCAGGGCGAAGCGGAGATGGCTCAACTGAACGAGGATCTGCGCCAGGCCCGCGAGCGCGCCGAACGAGCCAGCCGGGCCAAATCGGAATTCCTCGCCGCCATGAGCCACGAGCTGCGCACCCCGCTGAACGCCATTACTGGCTTCGCTCAGCTGCTCCACCACACCCCGCCTGAAGCGTCCGCAGACCGGGATCACCACCTTGACCAGATCCTGTCGGCGGGCTGGCACCTGCGCGATCTGATCGGCGACGTCATCGACTTCGCGCAGATCGAGGCGGGTCAACTGGCTGTTCACGCCGAGCCGCTGGCCGTCGATGCTCTCGTGCGCAACAGCTTGGCGATGATCGGCGAGCAGGCGCGGCGCCGCGGGCTCTTCGTGGACTGCCAGGACACTGCCGAACCGGCCCCCTGGGCCCGAGCGGACCCGGTCCGCAGCCGCCAGATCCTGCTCAACCTGCTCTCCAACGCCATCAAGTACAACCGCCCCGGGGGCACGATCAGCGTCTCCTGGTCCGCCGCCGAGCACGGCGTACATATCGATGTCGCGGACACGGGCAGCGGCATCCCCCATGCCCGACGCGAACGCCTGTTCGAGCCGTTCGAGCGGCTCGGACGCGAGGCCGGTTCCATCGAAGGCAGTGGCATTGGTCTATCGCTGTCGCGGCGCCTGGCCCGGATGATGAGCGGCGACCTGAACCTGCTCACCACCGCTCCGGAACGCGGGACCACCATGCGACTAACCCTGCCCCACCACCTCAACGAGCCCTCCCCGTCAAGCGCGGAGATCCCCCTGCGCCTCGATGAGACGAGGCCCGCAGCGCCCATGCGCATCTGCTACATCGAGGATAACGAGCTGAACATGATGGTCGTCCGCGGTCTGATCCGCCGCAAAACGGGGGTCGAATTGGATGAGGCCTGGACCGGCGCCGAGGGCTTGGCGCGCGTCCGGCAGTGTCAGCCCGATCTGGTGCTTCTGGACATGCACCTGCCCGACATGCATGGCCGCGAGGTGCTGCGCGCCCTTCGCGCGGATCCCGAGCTGTGCCGACTCCCTGTGGTGGCGCTGAGTGCCGATGCGGCCAACGAGACGCTGGAAACCGCCGATGGCACCCTGGACGGCTACCTGCTCAAGCCGTTTCGACTGGCCGACCTGGATGCGCTGATCGCCCGATTCGCCCCGCGATGAGCCGGCCAGTGGCCGGATCCGCAGCCGCCGCCGCTCACCCCGATGGCGCCGTGCCGTGCTCCACCCGCTGGAACTCCTCGACATCGAACCCCAGCGCCTCGGCCCGGCCGACCAACTCTTCCAGAATCTGCTCATCGAGTTCCGGCTCCCGGGAGAGGATCCACAGGTACCCACGGGTCGGACCGGAGACCATCGCCCACTCATACGCGTCCTTATCCAGCGCGATGACGTGGTAGCCGCCGCGGATGGGCCATGTGAAGGTCACCGTCAGGCTGGCCACGTCCGGTTCGCCCTGGAACCGCGCGGTACCCTCAATCTCCTGCCACTGCTCATCGCTGGGATCGTACCCGCGGTTGCGTAAGCCGAGGCGCCCGTCCTCGCGGATCCAGTATTCCGCGCTGACGTCGGTCAGGCCCCGCTCGAAGCGATGATCGAGCCGTTTGATGGAATACCACTGCCCCGTAAACCGCTCCGCCTCGAACCCATCGACGGGATCCACCCCCGCGGGCAGTCCGGTACACCCTCCGGCTATCGAAAGCGCCCCTGCAAGCAGCAGCAACACCCCGGCTCCACGCAGACAACGCCCCAGGACCCTTGCCATCAACGCCCCCTCCTTCGACCGCATCACCGGGTCATGGTGTCACAGCCCGGAATCAACCGATGAACTTATCGCCCTGATCCGTCATCCTACTGGATAGGAGACCAGACGCAGGGGAAGAGCAGGATCATGGACACGGACCATCCGCAGCACGACTCCGCGGCGAACAACTCCTCGCGTTACGTGGTTTTCGGCGCCAGCGGCTATATCGGCTCCCACCTGGTCGCCGAACTGCTCGAAGCCGGCTGCCGGGTGCGGGCGGTTGCCCGCAACCGCGAGGTGCTCGAAGCCCGCGAGTGGGAAGGGGCCGAACTGGTCGCTGCCGACGCCCTCAAGCCCGAGACCCTAGTACCGGCCCTGCAGGGTGCGGACGTGGCCTACTACCTGGTCCACTCCATGGGCGCCGGCAAGGCCTTCGGGACCCTGGATGTCGAGGCGGCCCGCAACTTCGCGGCTGCCGCCGCGGAGGCCGGGGTGCGTCGAATCGTCTACCTCGGTGGACTGGTGCCCGAGTCGGCGAGTTCCGCGCACATCCTTTCGCGGCGACAGACCGGCGATACCCTGCGCGAAGGATCCGTGCCGGTGACCGAGCTGCGGGCCGGCATCATCGTTGGACCTGGGTCGGCGGCGTTCGAGATCATGCGCGACCTAGTGCTCCACCTCCCGATCATGGTCACGCCGCGCTGGGTCTTTGCGCAGTCGCCGCCCATTGCGCTGCAGGATCTTCTTGAGTACCTGCGTCGGGCACCGCAGTGCGAGGAAACCGCCGGAGCCATTCTGGACGTCGCCGGCCCGGAACACCTGACCTACGCCCAGATGATGCGCATCCTCGCCGAGGAGGCGGGACGGCACCCCCCGAAAGTGATCCCGGTCCCCTTGCTGACTCCGAAGCTCTCCTCCTATTGGCTGCGCCTCGTCACCGCCGTCCCCACACCGATCGCCAGAGCCCTGATCGAGGGGCTGCGTGAGGACTACCGGGCCGATGACAGCGAGATCCGCCGCCTGGTACCCCAGCAGCTGCGGGACTTCCGCGGCGCCGTGCGCGACGTCTTCCGCGCCGAGCGCGAGCGGTCCGTGGCGGCCCGCTGGACCGAGGGCGCCTTCATGTTCCGCAACTACCGGATCGACTACAGCTACTACGCCAAAAAGGCCCACGGCTCCGCCGTCACCACCGCGGAGCCCGATGCCGTCTGGCCCGTGGTCACCGCCATCGGGGGTGAGAACCGCTACTACTACGCCAACGCGCTGTGGAAAATCCGCGAGACCCTGGACTGGCTGGTAGGCGGACCGGGCAGGAACTATGGCCGACGCCACCCGACGGAGCTACGCGTGGGCGACATGATCGACTCTTGGCGGGTTATCGAACTGGAACCGGAGCGGCGGATGACCCTGTGGTTCGGCATGCGCGCCCCCGGCTCCGGCGTACTAGAGATCGAGCTCACGCCGCGAACCGGGGGCGGCACCGAAATCACGGTGGCCAACCACTGGCACCCGGCCGGGGTCTGGGGCCTACTCTACTGGTACGCCCTAGCCCCAGCTCACTCCCTCATATTCTCGGGGCTGGCCCGATCCATCGCCCGGCGGGCTGAGGCTTCTTCCACTGCGTCCGGGTCCCGCTCGGCGGCACCCGACTCGGACTGACCCTCGGCGCTCTGCGCCAGCAGCGCACCGCCGACCACGGCCAGGCCCGCGATCAGCAGAGCCGGCTCCGGCTCGGTAAAGCCGGTGAGAACCAGCAGGACCGCCGAGATGACCGGGACCATGTAGGTCAGCACACCGAGCAGCCCGGTGGGACCCTTGCGCAGGGCGAGCCCCCAGGTCATGAACGCAATCCCGTACGGACCCACGCCGATCAGGGCGGCCGCCAGCCAGTCCGTACCCTGAGGTGCACTGACGCTCTCACCAAGCAGGAGCTGGAGCACCACGGCGATGAGCGCCGCCTGGGCGAACATTCGCGCATAGCCGCGGAACGGGATCGAGCCCGCCTGCGTGAGGTAGACCGAGAACGCCGCCCAAGCACAACCACTGATCACCCCGAAGACATAAGCGACCAACGGAGTCTCCGCCCCGGCAGGCGCGTCTCCCAGGATCAGCGGCGCCACGCCGACAAACGCCACGACCATCCCGACGAGCACCCGGGGCTGAACCCCGCGCCCGGCCAACCAATTGGCGACAAGCACGAACACCACTGGCCACAGGTACGTGACCAACGTCACGCGTGCTGGCTCCCCCCAGGCCAGCGCGGCGAAGTAGAGGTAGAGCGCTGCCACAAGCGAGAGCACGCCGCCGAGCCAGTAGCTCAGATCCGGGTCCGGCATTCGGCCGTGCGGCTCACGCACCAAAATTGCCGAACACCAAGCGACCGCAGCGGCCGCCATCAGGGCCACTACCGTCGTCATCATGGCCGGCAACTCGGTAAGTTGGCGCAACAACGGCAGACTGCCCCACAGGCTTACCGAAAAAACACCAGCCACAAGACCCGAAAGCAGCGCACGGTTCAGCAACGCATGACCTCCTCTAACCTTTTGATGGACCTGAACGGGCCGCGTAATATAGGGCTCATCATTCGATCTTCCAAACGAATCTTCGTAATCAACCGATCACGTTGCTCGATCGCTCATGAAGACACGCATCCTCGATCTAACGCTGCTCCAGACCTTCGTCGCGGTCGTTGAACAAGGCGGCTTCACGGCCGCCGGCGAACAGCTGCACCTTGCCCAATCCACTGTCAGCGCTCACATTACCCGCCTGGAGGAGTTGGCCGGCCACCGCCTTCTGCGCCGCGACCAGCGCAAGCTGGCGACAACCACCAAGGGCGAACGACTGCTCGCCCACGCGCGTCGGCTATTGCAGCAAAATGCCCTCGCCTGGCAGGAGCTTCAGGAGGAGCGCATGGAGGGACGGGTTCGGCTGGGAATCCCCGACGACTACATCATGTTCCTGCCGGAGAGCCTGAGCGATTTCGAGGCCCGCTACCCCGGCATCGAGCTCGAAGTCAGTGGCGGCCTGAGCGTTGACCTGATCGAGCAGGTCCAGGCGGGCCAGCTGGACCTGGCCGTCGTTACCAGGCAACCGAAAAGCCCGGGCGGCGAGGTCCTGCGCCGCGAGCCCCTCGTCTGGGCGGCAGCGGCGGCGTACGCCGCCGAGGAGCGCGAACCACTCCCGCTCGCCCTCTCCCGCCAGGGCGTGTGCACCTTCCGCGAGCAAGCCGTCGAAGCCCTGGAGGCCGCCGACTTCCCCTGGCGCATTGCCTATACCAGTACCAGCCTGGCCGGGCTGCGCGCGGCAGTCCGCTCCGGGCTGGCCGTGACGGTTCTCACCCCTTCGATGCTCGATCCGGATCTGCGCACACTGGGACAGGAGACGGGGCTACCGGAACTGCCCAGCATCGAGCTGGCCCTCCACCGTGGCGCCGGGCGGCCCAGCGAGCCGGCACGCCAGTTGTTCAACACGCTCCAGGAACGACTCGGCAACGTCAGCCACGGCTGACCGACACTGTTAGAAAAACCGATACCTCGGATGCAGAAAAACGCCTCGACTGCTTGCAGCCGCAGACACCGGCGAGTAGGTTAATGCCGCGCTGCTAGCGGATTGCTCCGCGCGAAGCCCCGGGCGCCCTCGCCCCACGCACCGGAGCGGACAACGGAAAGGATTGGCTTATGAAACGCAACGAAGAGATTATCGAAGCGCTACGGATCTACACCAATCGCCGGATCCCGCTGCTTTGGGGCAGCGTTCTGGCGATCCTCTTGGTGGCGCACTTCGTCACCGCCTACCTGGTGGAGCAGTTCTGGAGCGAGCACCTGGCGGTGAGCCCGTGGGTGGCCATCGCCGCAGTGCTGATCGGCATTGCCTTCTTCCTTTACGAGAAGATCGGCAACAAGCTGCGCGCCGCAGAGTTCGAGTTCCAGCGCACGGCGCTGGGCTACTGGGACTATGAACGTGGCTACCAGCAGTCCGAACGAATCCGGCAGGCGGCGCTAGTAGGCTTTCTGGGCACCGTGGTCGTCTACGTCGGGTTCGCCTTCGCGCAGTTCTGTGCCACCGCCGACGACGCCAGCCGCAAGGTGCTGACGGACCTCGCCCCGGGCAAACAGATGGAGCTGCTCAGCAATCCGGAGCAGGCCGCCGTGCTGGGCCTCGGCGCAGCGCTGATCATCGCGGCGCTGGTCTGGATCCACCGGGTCCGCGAGCAGATCCGTAGCGACCTGAGCGCCTGACCCCCTGGCCGGCCGGGTAGCCAGCGCCCGGCCGGCACCCCCGCCTGACATCCGCTTCACGACAGCTACTGACCCGCGGCCTGAGCGGCCTCGACCGCCTCCTCCGCCTCGATCCACTGCGCTTCCAGCGCATCCCGCTCACGCTGCAGTCGACCCTGCTCCTGCAGAAGCCCGGTCACGGCCTCGTTGTCGCCGCTGTAGAGTTCCGGATCGGCAAGCTGCGCCTCCAAACGAGCCAGCGCCTGATCGCACGCCTCGATGCGCTCGAGCAGTTGCTCGGCGCGCTCGCGCAACGGCTTCAGTGCCGCGCGCTGCTGAGCCTGCCGGCGCCGCTGCGCCTTGCGCTGCTCGGCAGTATGGGCGGCTTCCGGGGTGGCTTCCCGGGCACCACGCCCGTCACCTCGTCGTGGTCCGTCTCCCCCACGGCGCCGCTCGAGCAGCCAGCGGTGGTAGTCGTCCAGATCGCCATCGAAGCCCCGAACACCGCCATCGGCGACCAGCCAGTAGCGCTCAACCGTTGCCCCCAGCAGGCTGCGATCGTGGGAAACCACCACCACCGCCCCGGTGAACCCTTGCAGGGCCCGGGTGAGTGCGTGGCGCATCTCCAGATCGAGGTGGTTGGTCGGCTCGTCGAGCAGCAGCAGGTTCGGCTGTTGCCAGACCAGCAGCGCCAGCACCAGCCGGGCCTTCTCGCCACCGGAGAGCGGCGCCACCGCGGCGGTAGCCTGATCCCCGACAAAGGCGAAACCACCCAGGAAATCCCGCAGCCGCTGGGGCGAGGCCTCCGGCGAAAGGCGCTGAAGATGCGCCAGTGGACTGGCCTCGGGATCCAGCTGCTCCAGTTGATGTTGGGCGAAGTAGCCGACCCGCAAGCCCGACGCCTGCACCATCTCGCCAGCCAGCGGGGCCAGCTCGCCGGCAAGGGCACGCACCAGCGTCGACTTGCCGGCGCCATTGGGTCCCAGCAGGCCAACGCGCTCCTCTTTCGCCAGACTTAGGGCCACCCCGCGCAGGACGGGGTCGGCGGCATATCCCAGATCTACCCCATCCAGCATGATCAAGGGGTTGGCCACGGCAGGCGTGTCGCTAAACCCGAACTCGAAGGGCGAATCTGCGTATGCCGGTGCAACCCGCTCCATACGTTCCAGCGCCTTGATCCGGCTCTGGGCGGCCCGAGCCTTGCTCGCCTTAGCCCGGAAGCGATCGATAAACCGCTGCATGTGCGCGATTTCACGCTGCTGCTTCTCGTAAAGCGCCTGCTGCCGGGCGAGGCGCTCGGCCCGCTGGCGCTCGAAATCGCTGTAGCCGCCGCTGTAGAGGGTGAGTCGGCGCTGCTCGATGTGCAGCACCCCGTCGACGACCCGATCGAGCAACGCCCGGTCGTGGGAGATCAGCAACAGCGTCCCGGTGTACTCGCGAAGCCATTGCTCGAGCCAAAGAACCGCCTCCAGATCGAGGTGGTTGGTCGGCTCGTCGAGCAACAGCAGATCCGACGGCGTCATCAGTGCCTGGGCCAGGCTCAGCCGCACCCGCCAGCCGCCGGAGAACGCCGATACCGGCCGCTGCGAATCTGCGGGGGCGAACCCGAGGCCGTGCAGCAACTCTTCGGCCCGCGCCCGCGCGCTGTAGCCATCCGCCGCCTCGAACCGGGCATGCGCGGACGCGATCCGGTGCCCGTCCCCCGCGCGCCCGGCGGCGGCCACCTCCTGCTCCGCCGCGCGCAGAACCGCATCCCCATCGAGGACAAAGTCCACCGCCGCGCGCTCGAGCGCCGGAATCTCCTGTGCCATCGAGGCGATCCGCCACCCCCCGGGGTATTCGACTTCGCCGCGATCTGTGGCCAGCTCACCGCGAAGCAGAGCCAGCAGGGTGCTCTTGCCCGAGCCGTTGGCACCGATCAACCCGATCTTGTGCCCCGGGTCGATGGCGGCACTCGCCCCTTCCAGGAGGGGCTCTGGACCGCGGCGCAGGGTGATATCGTGAAAGCGGATCATGATCGCCATGGTAACAACTGAACCAGGACTCAAGCGTGCAACGCCAACGAGAAAGGGAGGGTCATGGACCGCCTCGAACAATTCCTCGACCGCGCCGAGCAACTCCTCGAACGCATCGAACCCCTTCTCCCGCCCGCCGAGGCGGCGCCAGACTGGGACGCAGCCACCGCCTTTCGTTGGCGCCGGCGCGCCGGCCAGGGCTGGCTGGAACCCATCCCCGCCGCGACGCGGGTCGAACTCCGTCACCTGCGGGGCATCGAGCGCCAGAAAGAGACCCTGGTCCGCAATACCCGGCAGCACCTGGCCGGGCTGCCAGCGAACAACGCGCTACTCTGGGGGGCACGCGGCACCGGCAAATCGTCACTGATTCAGGCCCTGCACACCGCCTACGCCGAGCAGGGCCTGCGCCTGATCGCGATCGAGCCCGAGCACCTGACCGATCTACCCGGCTTGCTGCCGCTGCTCGGCCAACGCCCCGAACGGTTCATCATCTTCTGCGATGATCTCTCTTTCGACGCGAGCGACCAGCACTACCGCGCCCTCAAGGCGGTGCTGGACGGCTCCCTGACCTCCAGCGCCGAAAACGCCCTGCTCTACGCCACATCCAATCGACGGCATTTGGTCCCCGAGCACATGGCGGACAATCGCCAGGCGCACCTCAGCGGGGGCGAGCTCCATCACGGCGACGGGGTCGAGGAACGCATCTCATTGTCCGAGCGCTTCGGCGTACGCCTCTCCTTCCACCCTTTTGCCCAAGAACGCTACCTGGAGATCGTCCGTGGCTGGATCGAGTATCTGGGCGGGAGGATCGATGGCGACACCGAGACGACCCGCCAGGCGGCACTGGCCTACGCCCTGGATCGCGGCTCGCGCAGCGGACGGGTGGCCTGGCAGTTCGCCCGCGACTGGGTCGGCCGTCAGGGCCTGGGCGAGCACCACCCGTAAAAAAAGCCCGGCCCTTACGGGCCGGGCTTTTCGGATGTTGGCGCGCCGGGGAGGATTCGAACCCCCAACCTTCTGATCCGTAGTCAGATGCTCTATCCAGTTGAGCTACCGGCGCTATAAAGCGCTTTATTCTGCCGTTGACTGCTTGCCGAGTCAACCGTTGTTTTGGCGGAGAGAGAGGGATTCGAACCCTCGAAGGGCTTTCGCCCTTACTCCCTTAGCAGGGGAGCGCCTTCAGCCACTCGGCCATCTCTCCGTAGGGTGCGTACCTTAAGGGATAGACCCCCTCCCCGTAAACCCTCGAGCTACTGCGAATCGGCACCCTGCCCAGGGGCCGCCTCCGGGACATCGCCATCCTTCTCGTGACGGATCCGCTCATAGATCTCTTCACGGTGCACGGAGACATCCCGCGGCGCATTTACACCGATTCGCACTTGGTTACCCTTGACCCCGAGCACCGTCACACTGACATCGTCGCCGATCATCAGCGTCTCGCCCACTCTCCTGGTGAGTATAAGCATCGAACTTGACTCCTTGATTATGCCACCGCCACCGGCGCCTTTTGAGCGGGCGGCCGCTTCGCCCTCCAGGGCGGTCCGGGACCTAGCCGTCACCCCTTTCCGCCCCGAAGGACCGAAACTGCGCTACTCGTCGGAGAGACCCTCAAGCTCGGCCACGGGCTGGACATCCAACTCAAAGGCCTTGTGCAGGGCGCGCACGCCAAGCTCCAAGTATTTCTCCTCGACAACCACCGAGATCTTGATCTCCGAGGTTGAGATCATTTGGATATTGATTCCCTCGTTGGACAACGCACGGAACATGGTGTTCGCCACGCCGGCGTGGGAACGCATCCCGACGCCGACCAGGGAGAGCTTGACGATCTTGTCATCGCCATAAACCTCCCGGGCCCCCAGCTGTTCGGCGTTGTCCCGGACCAGATCCAGGGTGGCCTGATAATCGCGCTTGTGGACCGTAAACGTGAAATCCGTCAGCCCCTGCTGGCTGATGTTCTGGATGATCATGTCCACTTCGATGTTCGCGTCCGCCACCGCCCCGAGGATCTTCGCCGCGATCCCCGGCGTGTCCGGCACCCCGATGACAGAGATCTTCGCTTCGTCGCGATTGAACGCAATACCGGAAATCAGCGGCTCTTCCATTCCCTCTTCCTCGTAGGTGATGAGCGTTCCAGGCCCTTCTTCGAAGCTGGACAGCACCCGCAGGGGGACGCGGTACTTGCCGGCGAACTCCACGGCCCGGATCTGCAGGACCTTGGAGCCTAAGCTGGATAGCTCCAGCATCTCGTCGACCGTAATACGGTCCAACCGCCTCGCCTCGGGCACGACGCGCGGGTCGGTGGTGTAGACCCCATCCACGTCGGTATAGATCTGGCACTCGCTCGCTTCCAGTGCAGCTGCCAGCGCCACGGCCGTGGTATCGGAACCGCCACGGCCCAGCGTGGTGAGCGCGCCTTCCTCGTCGACACCCTGGAAGCCCGCGACCACCACGACACGTCCCCGCTGCAGATCCTCTTGCAACGGCTCAGCATCGATATCGAGGATCCGCGCCCTGCTGAATGAGCTGTCGGTCAGGATCCGCACCTGCGCACCGGTGTAACAGCGCGCCGGACAGCCGATCTGCTCCAGCGCCATGGTCAGCAGGGCGATGGTGACCTGCTCACCGGTGGACAGAAGCACGTCCACTTCACGTGCCGGAGGATCGGAGTGGATCGACTCGGCAAGCTCGACCAGGCGATTGGTCTCACCGCTCATCGCGGAGACGACGACGACCACGTCCTCTCCGGCCTCGCGGCTGGCCTTGACCTTCTCGGCCACTGCCTGGATGCGCTCGGTCGTCCCGACCGAAGTTCCACCGAATTTTTTGACTACCAGCCCCATGGGCATTCCTCAGCTAGCAGGGGCGCCTCACCCTCCTATTGAAAGCATTATAGGATGGTTATAAGACGCCATTAAGTCAAGTTATCCTTAATCCAGGCTTCTACAGAAGCCAACGCATCATTGACGCGGCTTGGGTCTTTCCCGCCCGCTTGGGCGAAGTCCGCCCGTCCTCCGCCACGCCCCCCGACCTGGGCGGCGACATGATTAACCAGATCACCGGCGGAGAGGCGATCGGTCAGATCCTTGGTCACGCCCGCGACCAACTGAACCTTCTCGCCCTGGACCGCCGCCAGCACGATCACCCCGCTACCGAGCTGGTTCTTGAGCTGATCCAGTGTATCCCTCAACCCCTTGCCACCCCCCTCAACGCAGGTGGCCAGGAAGCGGACACCGGCAACCTCGCCAGCATCGTCCAGCAGTGACCGACCGGCCTGGGTCGCGAGCTTCTGCTTGAGGCGCTCAATCTCTTTCTCCTGCTCGCGGGCGCGCTCGCTGAGCTGCTCGACTTTCATCACCAGGTTGTCGGGACCCACCCGCAACAGATCCGAGAGGCGATTGAGTCGCTCCTCGGCCTCTTGGACCCAGCCAAGGGCACGCTCACCGGTCAACGCTTCGATACGGCGCACCCCGCCGGCAACGCCGGTCTCGTCAACAATCTTGAACAGACCGATGTCACCGGTCCGCGCGGCGTGGGTGCCGCCACAGAGCTCCCGGGAATAATCACCCACCGAGATCACCCGCACCGTATCCCCGTACTTCTCACCGAACAGGGCCATGGCCCCAGCCTGCACCGCTTCCTCGTAGGCCATGTTCGCGGCCTCGACGGGGTGGTTGGTGAGGATCTCCTCGTTGACGCGCGCCTCGATCCCTGCCAGCTCTTCGCGCGACGGCGCCTCGTAGTGGGAGAAATCGAAACGCAGCCGGTCCGGTGCCACCAGAGACCCCTTCTGCTGGACATGGTCGCCGAGGACTTCGCGCAGGGCTGCGTGCAGCAGATGGGTGGCAGAGTGGTTGCGCACGGTCGCTTCGCGAGTCCCGCGATCCACCCGAGCGGTCACTTGGTCCCCCACGCCCAGCTGGCCCGCCTCAAGCCGCCCCAGGTGGCCGTGGGCGTCTCCCTGCTTGACGGTGTCCTCTACCCGGAAGCGTAGCCCGTTGGCCAGGATCTCGCCGCGATCGCCCACCTGGCCACCCGATTCAGCGTAGAACGGGGTCCGGTCAAGAACCACCATGCCCTGCTCACCAGCCTGCAGCTGCTGCACCGAGCGGCCATCCTGATACAGGCCGGTCACCGAGCCGACATCCTCCAGCGTCTCGTAGCCAGTAAAGCGACTCTCCCCGGCATCGACCACTTCTTCGCGGGCACCGCCGAACCGGCTCGCCGCCCGCGCGCGCTCGCGCTGCTCGGCCATGCGCGCCTCGAAGCCTTGATCATCCACCTCCAGGCCGCGCTCGCGGGCGATATCGGCGGTCAGGTCCACCGGGAACCCGTGGGTGTCGTAGAGCTTGAACACGACCTCACCGTCGATCACCCCGCTGTCGCTGCCCGAAAGGTAGTCGTCGAGCAGCGCGAGACCGTCCTCGAGGGTCTCGCGAAAGCGCTTCTCCTCCTGGAAAAGGATCTTCTCGACAAACTCCCGGCGCTCGCGAAGCTCAGGGAACGCCTCCCCCATGACCGTGTCGAGCGACTCGACCAGGCGATAGAAGAACGGCTCATCGATGCCCAGCTGGTAGCCGTGACGCACGGCCCGGCGAATAATGCGTCGCAGCACATAGCCGCGCCCCTCCGTGGAGGGCAGCACCCCGTCGACGATCAGGAAGGAGCAGGCCCGGATATGGTCGGCGACCACCTTGAGCGACGGCTTGCGCCGGTCGGCCACCCCGGCGATCTCGCCGGCAGCATCCAGCAACGGCGTGAACAGGTCCGTCTCGTAATTATCGTGAACGCCCTGCATGACCGCAGCCAGACGCTCCAGCCCCATGCCGGTGTCGATGGATGGGCTCGGTAGCGGGTGCAGGTTGCCCTCGGCGTCGCGGTCATACTGCATGAAGACGAGGTTCCAGACCTCTATATAGCGGTCGCCGTCTTCGTCCTCGGACCCCGGCGGACCGCCCGCAACCTCGGGGCCGTGGTCGTAGAAGACCTCGGAGCACGGACCACAGGGGCCGGTATCGCCCATGGACCAGAAGTTATCGTGGGCACCGATGCGCCGGAAGCGCGCCGGATCCACGCCGATCTCTTCCAGCCAGATCCGCGCCGCCTCGTCGTCGTCCTCGTAAACCGTAACCCAGAGCCGTTCGGCCGGAAGGCCGACCACCTCGGTGAGGAATGTCCAGGCGTAGCGGATGGCATCCCGCTTGAAGTAATCGCCGAACGAGAAGTTGCCAAGCATCTCGAAGAAGGTGTGGTGCCGGGCGGTGTAGCCGACGTTCTCAAGATCGTTGTGCTTACCGCCGGCGCGCACGCAGCGCTGGCTGCTCGCGGCCCGCTGGTAGCCGCGCTGCTCCCGCCCGAGAAACACCTCCTTGAAGGGGACCATCCCGGCGTTGGTAAAGAGCAGCGTCGGGTCGTTGGCCGGCACCAACGGCGAACTCGGCACGACCTCGTGCCCCCGCTCCCTGAAGAACTCCAGGAAGGCGGCGCGCAACTGCGCCGATGTCATGTTCTCACCCATACGGGCCCCTTTCGTCGTCTTCGTCCGCGGCGGCCACAGCCGCACGCACCTGTTCTGCCGTAAACCCGCGCCTTTGCAGGAATTGCGCCTGCCGCAGCGCCTCTCGACGATCCGCAGGAACGACCGCGCCGAAGCGACGCTGACGGACCGCGCGGGCCTGCTCCCACCAATCGACACCGGCGTCCGCCAGCGCCTCGTCGATCACACCGCCGATCACTCCGCGCTGGCGAAGCTCCTGCGCGATACGCACCGGACCCTGGCCCCGCTCGACGCGGCTGCGCACAAAGACTTCCGCAAAGCGCGTCTCGTCCAGCAACCCCTCATCGACCAGGGCCTCGAGCACCGGCTCCACCTCGCCCGGATCGAAACCGCGGCGGGCCAGCTTCTGCGCCAGCTCACGCCGCGTGTGCTCGCGCCGGCCCAGCAGGCGCAGGGCTACATCCCGCACAGCCCCGGGCTCCACCCCGGCTTCGCTCATGCCCCCTTGCCGGAGTCCGAATCCGAGCCGGAACCGTCGCCCTCGGTCGCTTCGGCCTCGGGAATAGCCGTACCGAGGACCTTCTCGCGGATGCGGGCCTCGATGTCGGCGGCGATCTGCGGATTGTTGCGCAGGAATTGCCGGGCGTTGTCCTTGCCCTGCCCGATGCGATCCCCGTTGTAGCTGTACCAGGCACCGGACTTGTCCACGAACCCTTGGGCGACGCCCATGTCGATGATCTCACCCTCGCGGGAGATCCCCTCGCCGTAGAGGATCTCGAACTCCGCCTGCTTGAACGGCGGTGCCATCTTGTTCTTGACCACCTTGACCCGGGTCTCGTTACCAAGGACCTCGTCACCTTTCTTGATGGCCCCGAGGCGGCGGATGTCCATGCGCACCGACGAGTAGAACTTGAGCGCGTTGCCACCGGTAGTGGTCTCGGGGCTGCCGAACATCACACCGATCTTCATGCGGATCTGGTTGATGAAAACCACCAAAGTGTTGGAGCGCTGGATACTGCCGGTGAGCTTGCGCAGCGCCTGGGACATCAGCCGCGCCTGCAGACCCACGTGGGAATCGCCCATCTCGCCTTCGATCTCGGCCTTCGGCGTAAGGGCGGCCACCGAGTCGACCACCACCACGTCGAGCCCTCCCGAGCGGACCAGCATATCGGCGATCTCCAGCGCTTGCTCGCCAGTATCCGGCTGCGAGACCAACAGGTCGTTGATATCCACCCCGACCGCCTCCGCGTAGTCCGGGTCTAGGGCGTGCTCAGCATCAACGAATGCCGCCGCGCCACCGGCCTTCTGCGCCTCGGCGATGATGTGCAGGGTCAGTGTCGTCTTCCCGGACGACTCCGGCCCGTAGATCTCGACCACCCGCCCGCGCGGCAGACCACCAATACCCAGCGCCACATCCAGGGCCAGTGACCCGGTGGAGATGCTCTTGACATCCCCGCGCACGGCGCGGGCGTCACCCATGCGCATGACGGCGCCCTTGCCGAACTGCTTCTCGATCTGCCCCAATGCGGCGCCGAGCGCCTTCTTGCGATCGTCATCCATTTCCGAATCCACCTCGTCGCGTGATTGCCCCATGATGACGGGCTCCGGCGCCCCCTCGACCCGGTCTGCGTCCCTGCCACCGGCCCGCCGCCAGGGTCGCGGATTATTCCACAACCCGGCCGAGTCTTTCACCCGGCACTATCGAACGATTCTAACAGCCCCGCCGGCATCCTTGGCGCCGTCACGCCCCCTGACTCGAGGTATCGGCCGCTAGCGCCCAGCGCTGGAGTATCTGATATAGACGCGGCCTGTCCGCACCACCGCTCAAGCCGCCCCCCGGCAACGCTCCAGCAGCCCTTCAAGGGCCATAGCCACGCTGGCCCGGCGCACGGCGTCCCGATCCCCTGGGAACCGGTACATCCGGGCCTGGACCCCGGCCGGCGACCCCCAGGCGATCCACACCGTGCCCACGGGCTTGGCCGCCGTCCCGCCCTCGGGGCCGGCGACACCAGTCACCGCCACGCTGTGGGTCACCGGCGCGCGGCCCAGCACCCCAAGGGCCAACGCCTCGGCCACTTCCTGGCTGACCGCGCCGTGCTGCTCGATCAGTCGCTGCGGGACGCCTGCCAACTCCCGCTTGGCCGTATTGCTGTAAACCACCAACCCACGCTCGAACCAGCTGGACGCACCACCACCATCGGTCAGGATCTTGGCCAGCAACCCGCCCGTGCACGACTCCGCCACCGCCAGACTGAGGTCGTATCGCTGCAACGCCTCACCAACCTGTCGCGCGTGCTCTTGCAGTGTGCGGTCGTCGTGTACCATATCTCCCCCTCATCCAACGCGGCACCGGAATCACCCCATGGCAGCAGCTACCCAAGAGGCCGAAACCGCCGAGGCAGGCGCCGGACACACCCCGATGATGCGACAGTTCCTGCGCATCAAGTCGGAGTATCCGGAGACTCTGCTGTTCTACCGGATGGGTGATTTCTACGAACTATTTTATGAGGATGCCGAGCGCGCCGCGAAACTCCTCGACATCACCCTGACCACCCGGGGCGAATCAGCGGGCGCGCCGATCCCGATGGCCGGCGTGCCAGTCCAGTCCGTCGAGAGCTACCTCGCCCGCCTGGTCCGGCTCGGCGAGTCGGTGGCCATCTGCGAGCAGATCGGCGATCCCAACGCCGCGAAGGGGCCGGTGGAGCGCCAGGTGGTGCGGGTGGTCACCCCCGGCACCCTGACCGAGGACGCCCTGCTCGAGGAGCGCAGTGCCAACCTGCTCACCGCCGTGGCCCCAGGGCCCAAGGGCCGATTCGGCGTGGCTTCCCTAGAGCTCTCCTCCGGGCGCTTCTCGGTGCTCGAAGCACCCGACCAGGAGTCCCTCGCTGCCGAGCTCGAGCGCCTAAGGCCCGCGGAACTCATCCTCCCCGATGATGACCAGACTCCGGCGCCGGAGGGGGGATGCGTGGCACAGCGCCGCCCGCCGTGGCACTTCGAGCACGATACAGCCCGGCGCCTGCTCCTGCGCCAGCTGGGCACTCACGACCTCTCCGGTTTCGGCGCCGAGGAGCTGCACGCCCCGGTGACCGCCGCCGGTGCGCTCCTGCAGTACATTAATGAGACTCAGCGGGCTGCCCTGCCCCACGTGGGCGCCCTGACCGTCGAGTCGAGGGACGAGGCCATCACCATCGACGCCGCCAGCCGGCGCAATCTGGAGATCGAGCGCAACCTCTCCGGGGGGACCGAGCACACCCTGGCTTCGGTGATGGACACCAGCGTCACCGCGATGGGCGGCCGGCTGCTGCGCCGTTGGCTCCAACGCCCCCTGCGTCAGCGCGGGACCATCGCTGCCCGCCATGCCGCCGTGGCTGCCCTGGCCGACGGTGCCTTCGCCGACGTGCGCAACGCCCTAGAAGGCTGCGCCGACGTCGAGCGCATCCTCGCCCGGGTCGCCCTCGGCACGGCGCGCCCCCGGGATCTGACCGGCCTGCGCGATGCGCTGGAGCGTCTGCCCCAGCTGCAGATCCTTCTCGGGCAGCTCAACAGCCACCGCCTGCAGGAGCTTGGGGTCGAGCTCGATGAACACCCGAAGACCGTCGACCTGCTGCAGCGGGCGATCATCGATGCACCGCCGGCAACCGTGCGTGACGGCGGCGTCATTGCTGACGGCTTCGACGGCGAACTCGATGAGCTGCGCTCGATGTCGCGCAATGCCGATGACTACCTGGCTGCGCTGGAGGCCGAGGAGCGGGCGGCCACCGGGATCCCGACCCTCAAGGTGGGCTTCAACCGAGTCCACGGCTACTACATCGAGGTCAGCCGCAGCCAGAGCAGCCAAATGCCGGAGCGCTACACCCGCCGCCAAACCCTCAAGGCGGCCGAGCGGTTCATCACCCCGGAGCTCAAGCGCTTCGAAGAGCAGGTCCTCTCCGCCCGCGAGCGCGCCCTGGCCCGCGAGAAGGCGCTCTACGAAGAGCTGGTTGCCGGCCTCGCCACCGAGCTAACCCCCCTCCAGCACAGCGCCGCCGCACTGGCCGAGCTAGACGCCCTGGCCGCCTTTGCCGAGCGGGCCCGGACCCTCGACTATGTCCAGCCGGAGCTGGCCGACACCCCCGGGGTACGCATCGAGGGCGGCCGGCACCCGGTCGTCGAACAGGCCCTGGATGCCCCCTTTGTGCCCAATGACGTCCGCCTGGACAACCGCCGGCGCATGCTGCTGATCACCGGTCCGAACATGGGCGGCAAATCGACGTACATGCGGCAGACCGCCCTGATCACGCTGTTAGCCTACGCCGGCGCCTTCGTCCCGGCGCAACGCGCGGCCCTGGGCCCCATCGACCGCATCTTCACGCGCATCGGTGCCGCCGACGACCTTGCCTCGGGCCGCTCCACCTTCATGGTGGAAATGACCGAAACGGCCAACATCCTCCACAACGCCACCGCCGAGAGCCTGGTGCTGATGGACGAGATCGGCCGCGGTACCAGCACCTTCGATGGCCTGGCCTTGGCCTGGGCGACGGCCGAGCGCCTCGCCACGCGCATCCGGGCCTTCACGCTGTTCGCCACCCACTACTTTGAGATGACCGCCCTGGAGCAAATCCACCCCGGGGTCATCAATGTCCACCTGGAGGCCGCCGAACACGGCGAACGCATCGTCTTCCTGCACGCCGTGCGCGACGGCCCCGCCAACCAGAGCTACGGACTGCAGGTGGCCGCCCTCGCCGGGGTCCCGCAGGAGGTCCTCCAGGCAGCGCGGGAGAAGCTGCGCAGCCTCGAGTCGGGCGATGGCGACGACAGCGGCTCCGCCCAGCTGCCGCTGTTCGGCCCCGAACCGGTCCTGCAGCCGCCGGCGCAGCCGGAGCCCGAACCGGACCCGGTCCGCACGGCGGTCGAAAACCTTGACCCGGATGGGCTGACCCCGCGGGAAGCCCTCGAGACCATCTATTGGCTGAAGGGACAGTGCGAGGAGTAGGACCGCGGTGCATGAGTCGTTAGAATGCTCGCCGCGGGTAGGGTGCCCGGTTGGGCACCATCACCTCCCAGGTGAAGGACCTGAAACGGCAACGGAGCCAGTTACATGACCTACGTCGTCACCGAGAACTGCATCAAGTGCAAGTACACCGACTGCGTGGAGGTCTGCCCCGTGGACTGCTTCCACGAGGGGCCGAACTTCCTGGTCATCGACCCGGATGAGTGCATCGACTGCACCCTCTGCGAGCCGGAGTGCCCGGCCGAGGCTATCTACTCCGAGGACGACCTGCCGCCGTCCATGGAGCACTTCCTAGAGCTCAACGCCGAGCTCGCCCAGAAGTGGCCGCTGATCACCGAGAAGAAGGATCCGCCGCCGGACGCCGAGGAGTGGGACGGCAAGCCGGACAAGCTCCAGCACCTGGAGCGCTGAGCCTCCGGCCGGGTTCAGCCGCGCGGGTGGTGCGCGGCATGGAGCTGTTGCAGACGCTGCCGGGCCACGTGGGTGTAGATCTGGGTGGTGGACAGATCGGCGTGGCCCAGCAGCATCTGTACAGCACGCAGATCCGCACCGTGGTTGAGTAGATGCGTGGCGAAGGAATGGCGCAGCGTGTGGGGCGAGATGGCCGGATCGATCCCCGCTTCGACGGCGTAGCGCTTGACCCGGTACCAGAAGGCCTGACGCGTCAGCCCTTCTCCGCGCCGCGTCACGAATAGGGCTTCGGCCACCCGACCACCAAGCAGCAGCGGACGCACCTCATCCAGGTATCGGCGCAGCCAGTCCAGGGCCTCCTCGCCTAGCGGGACCAGACGCTCCCGCCCCCCCTTGCCGACGACCCGCACCAGACCCTGGCGCAGGCTTACCCCGTCCACCCGCAATGCCACCAGCTCCGAGACCCGAAGCCCGGTGGCGTAGAGCACCTCAAGCAGACAGCGGTCCCGCAGTCCCAGCGGCTCGTCGGTATCCGGCGCAGCAAGCAGGGCCTCGACCTGGCGCTCGGTCAGCGTGCCCGGCAGGGGGTGGCCGAGACGGGGCGCCTCGACCTCGGCGGTGGGATCCTCGCCACGGACCCCGGTCGATACCAGCCGGCGATAGAAGCGGCGCAGGCTGCTGAGCAGACGTGCCGTGGTCCGCGGCCGCGCCCCGGCGGCCACCCGCTCGGCCAGATAGGCCAAGACATCGCTGCGCTGCGCCTTGGCAAGCCCGCCCCCGTGGCGCCGATCAAGGAACGCGGCAAACCCCTCCAGGTCCGAGCGATAGGCCGACAGGGTCGCATCGGAAAGCCCCTGCTCGGCCCACAGGGCGTCGAGAAAGCCCTCGATCTGCGCGGCATCCTCGGCGCCGGGGGCGGGCCGCTGCCGCGGCCGTCCCCGGCGCTCCCCACCTTCGACCCCCTGGCTCCGCCGTCGGCTCAGCGCGCACCTCCATCACCGGTGGTCGTCCCCTGCCCGTGGGCACCGCTACCAGGCCCGTGCCCCTCGCTGTATCCAAAGGCACGCAACAGCTCCAGCGGAAGCGGGAAGACGATCGAAGAACTCTCATTCTCGTTGGCCACGGTGACCAGCGTCTGCAGGTAGCGCAGCTGCAGCGAGGCCGGGCTCTGGCCGAGCACCTCGGCGGCATCCCGCAGCTTCTCGGCCGCCTGCATCTCGCCTTCGGCGTGGATGACCTTGGCCCGCCGGGCACGCTCGGCCTCGGCCTGCTGAGCGATGGCCCGGATCATCGACTCGTCGATATCGACGTGCTTGATCTCCACGTTGGCCACCTTCACGCCCCAGTAGTCCGTCTGCTGATCGAGGATCTCCTGGATATGAGCGTTGAGCTTGTCCCGCTCGGCCAGCATCTCGTCGAGCTCGTGCTGGCCAAGCACCGAGCGCAGCGTGGTCTGCGCCAGCTGACTGACCGCCGAGAGGTAGTCCTCAACATTGATAATGGCCCGCTGCGGGTCGATGACGCGGAAGTAGAGCACCGCGTTGACGCCGACCGAGACGTTATCCCGCGAGATCACATCCTGGCTCGGTACGTCCATGACCACCGTGCGCAGGTCGACGCGGACCATCTGCTGGATGAAGGGGATGACCAGGATCAGGCCCGGGCCCTTAACGCTCCAGAAACGCCCGAGCTGGAAAATTACACCTCGCTCGTACTCGCGCAGGACCCGGATCGCCGAGACGACGATCGAAAGCAGCACGGCGAGGACGACAATAAGAACGGTTTCCATGGGTATACCCCTCAGGCACGGTACGAATGCGCCTTCTCAGCATAGTCGCCCCCGGGGCGGGCTCGCTACCCGTACAATGGGGCCATGGAATGGCAAGGCTGGATCCTCCACTGCCGCGCCGGCTACGAGCAGAGCCTCGCCTCCGAGGCTACCGCAGCGGCGCGCGAAATCGGCGTACACGGCTATTGCCGGGCACGGGAGCAGAGCGCCTATGTGGTCTTCCACGCCCCGGCCGGGGACGCCCCGCAACAGCCACCGCCATTGGTCTTTGCACGCGCTGCAGCCGGCCTAGTCGACGAGCTGCAGGGGCTCCCGGAAGGCGGCCGCGCGGAAGCCATTGCGGCGGCGCTGCCCCCGGCGACCGGCGGTGCCTCCCCATGGCTCGAGTACCCGGACAGCGACGAAGGCCGTCCCCTGGCCCGCTTCTGCCGACGCTTCGCTGGCCCCCTGCGCCACGCGCTGACTCAGGCCGGGGTGACTGCCGGCGATCCGCAGCAGCGTCTGCGCCTGCTGTTCCCCGACTCCCGCCACTGCTTAGCCGCTGTCGGCCCTGCCAGCGGTTGGCCGGGCGGCATCCCCCGGCTGCGGATGCCGCGAAGCGCGCCAAGCCGCTCGGTGCTCAAGCTCGAGGAGGCGCTCCACCGCCTGGTTCCGGAGCACGAGCAGCCCTACCCCGGCGAACACGCCGTGGACCTCGGGGCGGCCCCGGGCGGCTGGACCTGGCTGCTGCGCGAGCGCGGGCTCACCGTGACCGCCATCGATAACGGCCCGCTCGCCCCGGACCTTGCCCAAGATCCCGGTGTCGAACACCGGCGTACCGACGCCTTCCGCTTCCGGACACGAGCGGAGGTGGACTGGCTGGTCTGCGACGTCGTGGACCGGCCGCAGGGGATCACACGCCTGATGGCACAGTGGCTGCGCGAGGCGCGGGCCAGGGCGGCAGTATTCAATCTGAAGCTGCCCATGCGCCGTCCACTGGAGACCGTACGCCACGCCCTGGAGGCGATCCGAGCCACCGGCGCGCGGGTGCACGCCGCGCAGCTCTATCACGACCGTGAGGAGATCACCGTCTACGCACGGCGGACGGCCTCGCGGAATCGGTCGTAACGTATTATCCTATAGATCCCTATCTGTACTCCGCCCGGTGCCGGACCCACCGCACCGGCCAGACTCCGATCACGACAAAAGCCTATGGATCTCAACGAGTTAAAGGAGACCTTCGAGTTCATTGAGGACTGGGAGGAACGCTACCGCATCCTGATCGACCTGGGCCGGCAACTGCCGGAATTCCCGGAGGCGGAACGGACCGAGGCCAACCGGGTGGAGGGCTGCACCAGCAACGTCTGGCTGGTGTGCCGGCGCGATGAAAACGACCCGCAGCGGCTGGTCTTCCTCGCCGACAGCGACGCTTTCATCGTCAAGGGATTGATTGCGCTGGTGCTCATGGCCTACTCCGGCGCCACGCCGGACGAGATCCAGCGGACCGATATCCGTGAGGTGTTCCGCCAGCTGGGACTGGAGCGCAACCTCAGCCCCAACCGGCGGGACGGCTTCTTCGCCATGGTCGATCGCATCCATGAGCTGGCCGCCGAGGCTCAGGCCGCCTGAGCCACCGGAACAGGTCGCAGACGCAAGCCACCCACCAGGCGCCAACCAACTCAGGACGGATGAACCGAGACCCCTTGCAGAAACAACCCAATATCAAGCAGCGGCTGCAGGAACTCTCCCTCGACCAGCTGCGGGAACTCCACCGAGCCATCGACCGGGAGATCGAGGCGCGTTCCTTTGCCGACAGCCTCGAGGCGCAGATGCGTCTGTTCATGCGCCGTCGCGACCAGTAGGCAGCCAACCGGGGCCCCCTTGCGCAGACTGACCCTCGCCATCACCCCGCTGCTGCTCGCCACGCTGGCGGTCGGCTGCAGCCGCGCCGCTGTGGACGGCCCGGCAGACCCGCCCGGCGAGACACCCGCCTGGGGTGAGGGGTACATCCTCGCCGACGACGGTTACCGGCTACCTTACCGACGCTGGGGCCCCGAGCACGACGACAGCGCCGACGCCGTGGTTCTGGCGCTGCACGGGCTCAATGACTATAGCCGCGGCATGCGCTTCGCTGCCGAACACCTCGCCGAGGGTGGGGTCGCCACCTACGCCTACGACCACCGAGGTTTCGGTGAAACCGGGGACGCGGGCACCTGGCCTGGGGGGCAGGCACTGATCGACGATGCCGCCACGGCCGTCGAGCTGCTGGCCGAACGCTACCCCGATACCCCGCTCTACCTCATGGGCCATAGCATGGGCGGGGCCATCGCCATGATCCTGGTCGCCGAACAATCGCCGGAGGCGATCACCGGCACCGCGCTCCTGGCCCCGGCGGTCTGGGGGCGCGAGGCGATGCCCTGGTATCAGCGCACCGGCCTGTGGCTCTCTTCACGCCTGACCCCCGGTCTGCGCCTGAGCGGCGAGGATCTGGGGGTCGATCCGACGGACAACCCCGAGGTCCTCGAGGAGTGGCGAGAGGATCCGCTCATCCAGCGCGAAGTCAGTGCCCGCGCCTTGGCCGGGGTCACCGACCTCATGGACCGCGCCCTAGAGGCCAGCGAGCAGCTGGACTCGCGGGCACTGATCCTTTACGGCGAGCAGGATGAGGTCATCCCGCCAGAACCCACCTGTCTGATGCTCCACCGGCTCCCGCAGCGCCCGCCGGGACAGTGGCGCCTGGCCCTCTACCCGGAGGGCCATCACCTGCTGACCCGCGACCTGCAGCGCGACCGCGTACACGCGGACCTGCTTGCCTGGCTCCAGGACCCGGAGGGGGCGCGTCTCCCGTCAAGCCACGAGGTCGGGCATCGGGAGGGGCTGTCGCGACTGTGCGGTCACCGCGACTGAGCCGCCCCCTCACCCCGGGGCGACGAACCATCATTGACATGATTAATATCAAATCGACGCTTTGACAGCGCCCGCCACTCGTATACATTGAGCAAACATCGCGAGAGATCGATATAACCGATCCGCGGCGCTTCACAAGCGGACAAAAAACAACTGCAGCATGCAGTCAGGAGGAGCGAGATGAACGACCACTCCCCATCCGGGTCCGAGGGGCTCGACCTCAAGCGCCTGGTGGAGGCCTGCAGCCGGCGCGACTTCCTCAAGCTCTCCGGGATGAGCACCGGGGCGATCGCGGCCGGCGCCCTCGGGGCGGGCACCCTGCTCCACAGCGAGCCGGCCCGGGCGGTTCAGACCAACGCCCGCATCGTGATCGTCGGTGCCGGCGCCGGCGGGCTCAACGCCGCCAACCGCTTGCGCCGGGCCCTGGACGGCGCCGAGATCACCCTCGTCGACCGCCGCGAGGACCACTACTACCAGCCCGGACTGACGCTGGTGGCCACCGGCGAGTGGCCTCGGAGCAAGACCGAGGACCGTAACGAGCGTTACGTCCCCAGCGGGGTCAACTGGGTCAAAGCGATGGTCGCCGAGTACGACCCGGAGAACAACCGCCTCGTCACCGACGAGGGCGAGACCTTGGAGTACGACTACCTGGTCGTGACCACTGGTCTGGAGCTGCGCTTCGACCGCATCGAGGGCATGAGCGCCGACCTGATCGGCTCCCACGGCATCGGCTGCGTCTACGACAACCCCGGCAACGCGTCCGCCACCTGGAACGCGGTGGAGAACTACCTGCAGGAAGGCGGCAAGGGCCTGTTCATCCGCCCGCCGGGGGCGATCAAATGCGCCGGCGCCCCGCTGAAGATGAGCATGATCACCGAGCACCGCCTGCGCCAGCGAGGCATGCGCGGCAATGCCGACCTCCATTACTACGCCCCGGGCGACGGCCTGTTCTCACAACCGGATATCGACGAGTTCCTCAAGCGCCACTTCCCCGAGGAGCGGGACATCGACGTGCACTGGCACCACCGGGTCAAGGGCATCGAGCCGGAGCAGAAGCGGGTCACCTTCGAATCGGACGGGGACGGGGAGTACACCGAGTCCTACGACTTCATCCACCTGCCGCCGTCGATGAGCGCCCCCGAGCCGCTGCGCGAGAGCGATCTCGCGGCCCGGGAAGCCCCCTACGCTGATGGCGGCTGGTTGGAGGTGGATCAGTACACGCTCCGGCACAAGCGCTACCCGAACGTCTTCGGAGCCGGCGACTGCTGCGGCGTGCCGATCGGCAAGACCTCGGCCACGGTCAAGAACATGACCCCGGTCATGGTCGAGAACCTGATCCGCGTCATCCAGGACCGGGAGCCCACCGCCGAGTTCGACGGCTACACCTCCTGCCCGCTGATTACCGAAATCGGCCAGGCGATCCTGGTGGAGTTCAACTACGATCTGGAAATGACGCCCTCGTTCGGCTTCATCAGCCCCTACCGCGAGCACTGGATGGCCTGGGTGATGAAGGAGCACCTGCTGCTCCCGGCCTACAACGCCATGCTCCACGGCCGCATGTCCTGAACCAGCGAAGGGGGTAGAGAAGCATGATTATGGAAACCATTACCGTGGCCATCCAGTTCCTCGGGGGCACCCTGCCCGCGATCATCATCCTGGCCATCGTCGACCTTATCCTGCTGGCCCTGCTCATCGCACGCGTAGGCAGCAGCTTCCGCAACTTCGGTCGGGCCCTGGGCAGCGCCCTGGGCGTGGGCGGTGTCGTGGCCCTCATCTCGGTATTCCTGCTGCCGGCCCACACCGGCGCGAGCTGGGCCAACCTGTACGGAGCCACCGACTATCTGGGCCTGCTCGGCATCTCCGTGGGGCTCGGCCTGGCCGCGGCCGCCGCGACCTTCCCGCCGATCCAGTACCTGCTGGGCATGGCCCCGTCGGGGCATGGGCAGCGCCAGAGGGCCCGCGCCTGATCGGCACCATACCTGGGCGCCGGGTCTTCCCCACGGACCGGTGGAATACAGCAAGGCCGCCCCGAAGGGCGGCCTTGCTGTCTGCGGGTGTGGCATCGGCTGCTCAGAAGAGGAAATCCGGCAGATGTTTGCGGATTTGCTCGGGCCGCTCCAAGTGGCAGATGTCCTTGTCCACCTCATGGCTGATCGCCGCTTTCAGCCCACCATCCAAGTGATGCCGGATCTGTCCGAGAAAATGCGGCGCAGCCGCCACCACCAGATGCTCGAAACGCTTTTGCTGATGGGCCTGCTCAAGCCATCGCACCAGCTCACGGGCAAAACGATCTGACTCCACCTCCTTGATGTCGGTGGGCGGATCCATCGCATGGCGCCCACCTCCGGCGGACTCCGAGATCCGACCCGGGCGGTCCGTCACCAACTCATGGGCCGGTACACGCAGCTCCGGGTTCACCCAAGTCTCGACCTCCTGCAGGGACTGGCCCGAGCGCTGGTCGCTGGCAAAGACCCGTGCCTGGGCTGCGTCGGCTGCCACTACCCACACTTTCGACATGTTGCGACCTCCTTCGCGCTGATGTCATAACCCATGCGTGCCTACCCCAATATTAGTAGACTGCGCCCCTTTCCCGAGGAGGACAAGCCATGCCCGAACTCGGCGCTCACGTCTCGGCGGCCGGCGGGCCGCAGCGCGCCCCGGAACGCGGCCGGGAGATCGGCTGCGATAGCATCCAGGTCTTCACCCGAAACCAGCGCAGCTGGCAGGTCAAGCCGATCACTGCCGAGGAGGCCGAAGCCTTCCGACGCGTTCGGGCGGAGCAGGGCATCGGTTCGGTGATGAGCCACGCCTCCTACCTGATCAACCTCGCTGCCACCGATCCGGAAAAGCACGCCAAGTCGCAGGCAGCGCTGGAAGCCGAACTCGAGCGCTGCCACCGGCTCGGCATTGAACTGCTCAATTTCCATCCCGGTGCCCACCTCCAGGCCGGAACCGAGGCCGGGATCGAGGCCATTGCGGCCACGCTCAATGCCATCTGCCGCAACCACCCGGACAAAACGGATGTCTGTCTCGTCCTGGAGAACGTCGCCGGCCAGGGCACCACCGTGGGCGCCGACTTCGCCGAGCTGGCCGCCATCCTGGAACGGCTGGAGACCCCGGAACGCTTCGGGGTCTGCATCGACACCGCACACGCCTTTGCCGCCGGCTACGAGCTGCATACCGCTACGGGCTGGGAGGCCATGTGGGCAGCCTTCGACACCCATATCGGCCTGCGCCGGCTGGTCGCGCTGCACCTGAACGACTCGCGCCCACCCTGCGGCAGTCGCAAGGATCGGCACGCGCTTATCGGCCGTGGCGAGATCGGCCCCGACGCCTTTGAGCGCGCGGTCACCGACGCCCGCACCCGCGCCCTGCCACAACTGCTCGAGACGCCCGCCGGCCCCGAGGGCTGGGCGCGCGAGATCGAATGGCTGCGTGGCTGCGCCCGTGGCGAGCGCCCTGCTCTGCCGGAGATCGAAGACCGCAACATCAACCTGTGACCGCTGTGAGGAGTCCCCAATGAGCCAACCCCCCTTCCTGATCGTCGGCCAGGGCCTCGCCGGCAGCCTGGTCGCCCTGAGTCTGCTCGAACGCGGAGCGGCGGTGACTGTGGTGGATGACGGCAAGACCGACGCCCCCTCGCGGGTCACCCCGGGACTGGCCACACCGATCGCCGGTCCGCGCCTGACCTTCCCCCCTAGCGGCGCGGAGACCGCCGCCGGCTCGTGGCGGCGCTATCGCAGCCTGGAGCGGTGCTTCGGGCAGCGTCTGCTGCAGTCCCACGACATCCTGCACATGGCCGGCGGCCGCGAAGAACTGCGGCAATTCCAGAAGCGCAGCCTCGACCCGGCATTTGCCCGCTGGCTCGGGCGGCAGTTCTCACCCGGCGATCACGATGGCGTTCTGGCCGACCCCTGGGGCGGGTTCGAGATCCGCGGTGGGCAGGTCAACGTCCCGGCGCTGCTCGGTCACGTCGCCGACTATCTGCGCGATCGGGACTCGCTGCGCGACGGGATGGTAACGACCGAGGAGCTCCGAACCGATGCCGATGGAGTCACCTGGCAGGGCCAGCGCTACCGTGAGGTGGTCTTCTGCGACGGCCCCAGCGGCTCGGACAACCCTTGGCTGGCCGGCGTCGGTCTGCAGTGCGTCCCCGGCGAGGTGCTCACCGTGCGCCCCACGCACCCGATCCCCAACCACATCTACCATGGCCGAGCTGGCTACCTGGCACCGCAGCCCGGACAGCGCGGCGTCTTCCGGCTCGGCGCCACCTACGGCAAGCCCGACACCCCTGCCGCAGCCACCGAGTCCGGTCGCGAAACCCTGCTCGGCCAGCTCCCCCGTTTGCTTTCTCGGCCGCCACGGATGGAGGTCGTCGAGCATCGGGCCGGCACCCGACCGGCCACCCCGCAGCGCTGCCCGGTGCTCGGCCGAATCCCCGGCCGACCGGCCGCCGTACTCAACGGCCTCGGCGCCCGCGCCATGCTCCAGGCCCCCTACCTAGCCGAGCGGCTGGCCGAGCACCTGCTCGAGGACGCACCACTGCCCGAGGGTTGCCTGGCACCCGCTCGCCCGGAATGAGCGAACCCCTGACGCAGACCGCTCACCGCCACGTGGCCCAGGTGCTGGGCCGTGGCGGCCGCGCGGTCGACGCCACGGCCGGCAACGGCCACGATGCCTGCTTCCTGGCCGCCCAGACCAACCCCGGAGGCAGTATCCTGGTCATCGATCTGCAGTGGGACGCCCTGCAGAATACGCGGGCTCGCCTAGCAGCACGCGGACACCTGCCCGCCTGCCACCTGGTCCAGGCCGATCATCGGCACCTGGCCGGCTTGACGCCGCCGGACTGGCACGGCAGCGTCGATTCCGTCATGTTCAACCTCGGCTACCTGCCCGGAGGCGACCGAAGCGTCACGACGCACCCGGAGCGGACCAGGCCGGCACTGGACGCCGCCCGGCAACTGCTCAGGCCCGGCGGCCTGATCAGCGTCATCGCCTACCGGGGGCATCCCGGCGGTCCGGACGAGGCCCGCTGTGTGGCGAGCTGGATGGCCACCGCCGCGGCCGCCGGCGACCTCTGGCAGGAGCGGGGGAGTGGCGGCGATACCGCCCCGATCCTCCACCTGCTCTGGCGCCGCGCCGAGGGCGATCACCACTAGGAGGCAGCATAATGGCGAAATTGATCCTAGGCGCCAACCGAGGCATCGGCCTGGAGACCACGCGGCAGCTTTGTGCGCGCGGCGACCACGTAATCGCTACCGCGCGCAGCGCCTCGGAGGAGTTGCGCAACATCGGCGCCCAGGTCCACGAAGGAGTGGACATCACCCGGCACGACACGCTCGATGCCCTGGCCGACGAACTGTCCGGGCAACCCCTGGAATGGGTCCTGGTGGTCTCCGGGCTGATGCGGGTCCAGCGCCTGGGCGCCCTCGACGAGGCCGCGGTGGCGGGTATCCGCGCCCAGTTCGAGACCAACGCCCTCGGCCCGCTGATGGCCGCGGAAGCACTCCATCCCCTGCTCAGCGACGGCGGTAAACTGGGGATCGTCACCAGTCGCATGGGCTCGATCGGCGACAACACCTCTGGCAATAGCTACGGATACAGGATGTCGAAAGCCGCGGTGAACATGGCGGCCGTTTCGCTGGCCCACGACCTACGCCCGCGCGGGATCGCCGTGGCCCTGCTACACCCCGGCTGGGTGCGCACGGACATGACCAGCCAAAACGGCCTAATCGACCCGCCGGAGTCCGCTGCCGGGCTGATCGACCGGATGGACCAAGTCAGCCTGGAAGACTCGGGGCGCTTCTGGCACGCCCCTAACCGGGAGATCCTTCCCTGGTAGCCAGCGGCTGGATCGTCTCCAACTTGCCCTGCAAAACGATCTGCGCACGATCCAGGTCGTACTGATTCTGCAGCTGCAGCCACAGCTCCGGCGCAGTGCCGAAAAAACGGGCCAGACGCAGCGCGGTATCCGCTGAGATGCCGCGCTTGCCCAATACCAGTTCATTGATGCGCCGGGGCGGCACGCCGATGGCGCGAGCCAGCTTGTACTGGGACAACCCGGCCGGCTCAAGGAACTGCTCGAGCAGCACCTCGCCCGGGTGGATAGGCATCCCGGCGGTGGTGTTCCGTCTTTGGCTCATGCCGTAACCATAACGCACCCCGTTCAGGCCGCAAACGCGGACACCGTGGTAGGCTGCGACTTAACAATCGCGAAACCATGACCCATCATGTTCATTGATAGGTCGTTGCTAAAACCGACGCCGCGCCCCACGGGAGGAACCATGACGGAACACCAACAGCTGCTTCGTTGGGTCGAGGAGATCCGCCAGCTGTGCCGACCGAGCAACGTCCACTGGTGTGACGGTTCAAGGGACGAGTACCAGGCCATGTGCCAGCTCATGGTCGCCGACGGAACCGCCCAGTGGCTCAACCCCGAGCTACGCCCCAACAGCCTGCTCATTCGCTCGGACCCGGCCGATGTGGCTCGGGTTGAAGACAGCACGTTCATCTGCTCGACCGATCCCGACGACGTCGGCCCCACCAACAACTGGGCCGACCCGGAGGAGATGCGCAGCCACCTCCGCGGCCTGTTCGACGGCTGCATGGAGGGCCGCACCCTCTTCGTGATTCCCTTCTCGATGGGGCCGGTGGGCTCGCCGATCGCGCACATCGGCGTCCAGCTCACCGACTCGCCCTACGTCGTGGCCAACATGCACATCATGACCCGTGTAGGTCAGCCGGTGCTCGACGTCCTCGGCCGTGACGGACGCTTCGTCCCCTGCCTCCACTCCGTGGGCTATCCGCTGCGTGACGGCGACCCCGGCGTGCCCTGGCCCTGCGATCCGGACAACCGTTACATCGTCCACTTCCCCGAGTCCCGGGAGATCTGGTCCTACGGCTCGGGCTACGGCGGCAACGCGCTACTCGGCAAGAAGTGCTTCGCCCTGCGCATCGCCTCGGCCATGGCCCGGGACGAGGGCTGGCTGGCCGAGCACATGCTGATCCTCAAGCTCACCAGCCCCGATGGCGACGTCCAGTACATGGCCGGGGCATTCCCGTCGGCCTGCGGCAAGACCAACCTGGCCATGCTGCGGCCGCCCATGCCGGGCTGGAAGGTCGAGACCATCGGCGACGACATCGCCTGGATGAAGTTCGGCTCTGACGGGCGCCTCTACGCCATCAACCCCGAAGCCGGCTTCTTCGGGGTGGCGCCGGGCACCTCGTACAAGTCCAACGCCAACGCCATGGAGGCCCTCCACGGCAACGTCATCTTTACCAACGTCGCCGGAACGCCCGAGGGCGACGTCTGGTGGGAAGAGATGACCGACGAGCCGCCGGCCGAACTCACCGACTGGAAAGGACGCCCGTGGACGCCGAACAGCGGCGAGCCGGCAGCCCATCCCAACGCCCGCTTCACGGCCCCGGCCCACCAGTGCCCGGCGATCGCCCCCGAGTGGAACGACCCGGCGGGTGTGCCCATCGACGCCATCATCTTCGGTGGCCGCCGGGGCGAGACCATCCCCCTGGTCCAGGAGGCGCGAGACTGGCAGCACGGGGTCTTCCTCGGCTCGGTCATGGGCAGCGAGAAGACCGCCGCTGCCACCGGCAACCTGGGGGCCCTGCGCCGCGATCCCATGGCCATGCTGCCGTTCTGCGGCTACAACATGGCTGACTACTTCGCCCACTGGCTCCGGCTGGGCGAGCAGTCGGGACGCCAGCTACCGACGATCTATCACGTCAACTGGTTCCGCAAGGACGACAACGGCCGCTTCATCTGGCCGGGCTTCTCCGATAACGCCCGGGTCCTGAAGTGGATCTTCCAGCGCAACCGAGGCGAGATCGACGCCCTCGAGAGCCCGATCGGGCGGCTGCCTCGCCCCGGCGACGTCGACCTCAGCGACCTGGAGATCGGCCCGGAGACCCTCACCGACCTGCTGGAGGTGGACGCCCCGGGCTGGCGGCGGGAGATCGAGCTTATCCGCGATCACTACGCGCAGTTCGGCGACCGGCTCCCGGCGCAGCTCTGGCAGGAGCTGGAATGGCTGGAGGAGAACCTCTAAAACCGACCCATCGGCCCCAGCCCATTGCAAAAGACCCCCGCCAGGCACCTGCCCGGCGGGGGTCTCGTTCCGGCCGATTCTGGTGCAGCGCCGGTCTCAGGGCTGCGCCGGCACCTCGACCTCGTCCGGCTTGCGCACCTCGCCGCCGGTCTGCTCCGACAGCCCGAGGTTGTGCCAGATGCGCTCGACCACCGGCGCCTTGTTCAGGGCGTAGAAGTGGATACCGGGCGCACCGTTGTCCAGCAGGTCCTCGCACAGCCGCGTCACGACGTCGATGCCGTACTCCATCCGCGACTGCGGGTCATCCTTCCAGGCCTCCATCCGCTGTGCCAGCCAGCGCGGCATATCGGCCTTGCAGGCCGCGGCGAAACGCGCCTGCTGCTCGAAGTTCATCAGCGGCATGATGCCGGGGACGATCGGGATGTCCACCCCGCGCTTCTCGCAATCTTCGACAAAGCGGTAGTAGCAATCCGCGTTGTAGAAGAACTGCGTGATTGCCGAGTCCGCGCCGGCCTTGGCCTTGCGGACGAAGTTCTCAATATCGGTCAGGGCGTCCGGGGCCTCCGGGTGGAACTCCGGATAGGCACCCACCTCGATGTAGAAGTGGTCACCGGTGACCTCGCGGATGAGCTCGACGAGCTCGTTGGCGTAACTCAGCTCGCCCTGGCCCATGGATCCGGAGCCGGACGGCCGATCGCCGCGCAGGGCAACGATGTACTTCACACCCTGCTCCTTGTAGTCGAGGATCATCTGCTTGAGCCGATCCCGACTGGCGTCGATGCACGACAGGTGGGGCGCCGCGTCGGCGGTGCTGCTGCGCTGGATGTCGATGACCGTCTCGAAGGTGCGATCCTGGGTCGACCCCCCGGCGCCGAACGTCACCGAAAAGTAGGCCGGGTTCAGCCGCTCCAAGCGCTCCCGCGTGGCCTTCAGGTTCTCGGCCCCCTCGTCCGTCTTGGGCGGGAAGAACTCGAAACTGAAGACGCGGGGGTGTTTCTTTTGACTTTCCATTGAACCCCTCCGATTGACTCGAAGCGTTCAGTGCTCAGTGTTCAGCGTTCGGACCGCTTGGCCCGAACGCTGAACGCTGAACGCTCTGGGCGCTCAACCGAGACCCCGGGGGGGGGGGGGGCGCCCCCGGGGGGGGGGGGGCCGGGGGGGGGCCCCCCCCCCCCCCGGGGGGGGGGGGGCCCCCCCCCCGGGTCTGTCGGTCAAGCCGTAGTGGCTTACCGGCTTAGTAGCGGTACCACTCCGGCTTGAACGGCCCATCCACGGAGACGCCGATGTACTCGGCCTGCTCCTCTCTGAGACGGGTCAGGTTGGCGCCGACGCGGCCCAGGTGCAGCGCCGCAACCTTCTCGTCCAGGTGCTTGGGCAGCACGTAGACGTCCTTCTCGTACTTGCCAGGGTTGTTGTAGAGCTCCATCTGAGCCATGACCTGGTTGGTGAACGAGTTGGACATCACGAAGGACGGGTGGCCGGTGGCGCAGCCCAGGTTCACCAGACGGCCCTCGGCGAGCAGGGTGATCTTCTTGCCGTCCGGGAACTCGATGTGGTCGACCTGCGGCTTGATCTCGTCCCACTTGTACTGCTTCAGGCTCGCCACGTCGATCTCGTTGTCGAAGTGGCCGATATTGCAGACGATGGCCTCGTCCTTCATCGCCTTCATGTGATCGTGGGTGATCACATTGTAGTTGCCCGTGGCGGTGACGAAGATGTCGGCCACCGGGGCGGCCTCTTCCATGGTGACGACCTTGTAGCCGTCCATGGAGGCCTGCAGGGCACAGATCGGGTCGACCTCGGTGACCCACACCTGGGCGCCCAGGCCACGCAGCGACTGCGCCGAGCCCTTGCCGACGTCGCCGAAGCCGGCCACGACAGCCACCTTGCCGGCGATCATGACGTCGGTGGCGCGCTTGATGCTGTCGACCAGCGACTCACGGCAGCCGTAGAGGTTGTCGAACTTCGACTTGGTGACCGAGTCGTTGACGTTGAACGCCGGCATGCCGAGCTCGCCCTTGCGGCTCATCTCGTAGAGACGGTGCACGCCGGTGGTGGTCTCCTCGGAGACACCGTAGATGTCCTTCATCATGTCCGGGTACTGCTCGTGGATCACGGCGGTCAGGTCACCACCGTCGTCCAGCAGCATGTTCGGCTTCCAGCCGTCCGGACCGTTGATGGTCTGCTCGATGCACCACCAGTACTCCTCCTCGGTCTCGCCCTTCCAGGCGAAGACCGGGGTGCCGTTGGCCGCAACGGCAGCGGCCGCCTGGTCCTGAGTGGAGAAGATGTTGCAGGAGGACCAGCGAACCTCGGCCCCCAGCTCCTGCAGGGTCTCGATCAGGACCGCGGTCTGGATGGTCATGTGCAGGCAGCCGGCGATGCGCGCACCCTTGAGGGGCTTCTGCGCGGCGAACTCGCGCCGGGTCTCCATCAGACCCGGCATCTCGCTCTCGGCGATCTTGATCTCCTTGCGGCCCCAGTCGGCCAGGGAGATATCGGCAACCTTGTAGTCTTGATTACTCATGCTATCGAGTTACTCCTTGCGTATTCAGTTACTTGAGGCCAGCGGCGTCCTTGAGGGCAGCAGCACGGTCGGTGCGCTCCCACGGCACGTCGATGTCCTCGCGGCCGAAGTGGCCATAAGCGGCGGTCGGGCGGTAGATCGGCTGCTCCAGACCCAGCATCTTGAGGATGCCGTACGGACGCAGGTCGAAGTTCTCGCGGACCAGCTTGTTGATCACTTCCTCGTCGACCTTGCCGGTACCGAAGGTCTCGACGTTGACGGAGGTCGGCTCGGCGACGCCGATGGCGTAGGAGAGCTGCACCTCGCAACGATCGGCCAGGCCGGCGGCGACGACGTTCTTCGCCACATAGCGGCCGACGTAGGCGGCCGAACGGTCGACCTTGGACGGGTCCTTGCCCGAGAAGGCGCCACCACCGTGGCGACCCATGCCGCCGTAGGTGTCGACGATGATCTTCCGGCCGGTCAGGCCGCAGTCACCCAGCGGGCCGCCCGTAACAAAGCGCCCGGTCGGGTTGATGTGGTATTTGGTATCGTTGGTCAGCCAGCCGGTGCTGCCGAGCACGGGCTTGATGATCTCCTCCATCACGCCCTCGTGGACGGTCTTCTGGTCCACGGTCTCGTCGTGCTGGGTGGAGAGCACCACCGCATCGCAGCCAACGATCTTGTCGCCTTCGTACTGGAAGGTGACCTGACTCTTGGCGTCCGGGCGCAGCCACGGCAGCTTGCCGTTCTTGCGCACCTCGGCCTGGCGCTTGACCAGCAGATGGGAGTAGTGAATGGCCGCCGGCATGAGCACGTCGGTCTCATTGGTGGCGTAGCCAAACATCAGGCCCTGGTCGCCAGCGCCCTGCTCCTCTTCCTTCTCGCGATCGACGCCCTGGTTGATGTCGGGCGACTGCTCGCCCAGCGCGTTCAGGACCGCGCAGGTGTCGGCGTCGAAGCCCATGTCCGAGCTGGTGTAGCCGATCTCCCGGACCACGTCGCGGACCAGCGGCTCGACGTTGATCTTGGCCGTGGTCTTGATCTCGCCGGCAACGACGACCATGCCGGTCTGGATCATGGTCTCGGCGGCGACGCGGGACTTCGGGTCCTGGCGCATGAACTCGTCCAGCAGGGCATCGGAGATGGCATCGGCCATCTTGTCCGGATGGCCCTCGGACACCGACTCAGACGTAAAGAGGTAGCGCTTGCTCATGGTTACTCCTTCTCGCTAAGGATTCTCAGGTTATACAAACCCGGCGGCGCGGCCGCAGCCGCGCGCGGCCCGGGAGAAATGGATAAGTGCGCGGGATCAGTCCTTCCGGAAGTGGAAGATGCCCCAGGTCAGGTAGCCGTTGTTGCCACCCTCGACCCAGTGCTGCAGACCCTTCTTCATGCGGGCGACGTAATCGTCGGAGACGATGCCGTCGAGCTCGTGCCCGCGCCGCTCCAGTTCCTTGTGGACACGGCCGTAGTGGCGCGGAAGCTGGGGCGTGTTGTCCTCGAACTCCAGCTCCGTCATGCCGTTCTTCTTCAGCTCGTCGCGGTAGAAGCTCGGCGTGCCCATGGTGGAGAGGTGGATCCGGTCCAGGATCGGCTGAATGACGCCCTCGGGGCAGTCGTCGGCCTGCATCGGGTCGGTGAAGATGAACTCGCCGCCCTTCTTGAGCACACGGGTCACCTCGCTCATCACCCGGGGGCGATCACCACTGTGCAGGAACGAGTCCTGGCACCAGACGATGTCGAAGGTCTCGGCGTCGAACGGGATGTCCTCAAAGGCACCATCGACCACCTCGATCAGGTGATCGACGCCCTGCTCCTTGTTCATCTGCCGGTCGCGCTCGTTCTCGCGCTCGGAGAGGTTCAGGGCGACCACACGGCAGCCGTAGGTATGCGCCAGGTAGCGCGCCACGCCGCCATAACCGGCGCCCACGTCCAGCACGTAGCTGTCGGCGCTCAGGTTGCTCAGCTTCGAGGCCATGCGCTCGACGGTCCGACGACTGGCGTCGAAGATCGGCTCGTCCTCGTCATGATAGATGCCGACGTGCAGATCCTCACCACCCCAGATGTGGAAGTAGAAGTTGTCCGCATCGCGACTGTTGTAATATTGGCGGGCCACCTCGATGGCCTCGTCATCATACTGACTCATCAGGTTATTCCTCCTCCCGATAGGCCTTCTCGGCGACATGGATGAAGAAGTCCGGATCGGCGTCCCGATAGGTCTCCTTGAAGTCGCCGTAGGTCTCGATTTTCTGGAAGCCGACCTCCCGCATCAGCCGCCGCGTGTACTCCTTGCGCAGCGGGAACATGTTCAGGAAATAGGTCGACCCATCGGAGAACGCGTACTTGAACCGCGCCAGCCCGTCGTCCACGTGCTCGGGATAGACCGAGACGTCGTCTCCGCAGTAGTAGTAGGTGTGGCTGGAGTCGTAGCCGTGATCCAGGATGCCGTCGTAGTTGCGCTGGTCCAGGATCAGGACACCGTCGTGGTTGAGGGCGGAGTAGAACTCGGCGAGGGTCTTGCGGCGGTCGCGTTCGTTGAATAGGTGGGTAAAGGAGTTGCCGAGGCAGATGATGGCGTCGTAGCGACCGTGGATGTCTTGGTTCAGCCACCGCCAGTCGACCTGGACGGTGCGCAGAATATGGCCACGTTTTCGCCCATTCTCGAAGGCCTTGGCCAGCATCTCCGCGCTACCATCGGCACTCACGACCTCGAAACCGGCCTCGCGCAGACGAACCGAGTGAAAACCCGTGCCGGTTGCGACGTCGAGTACCCGCTTGGCACCCCGTTTCTTGAGCTCTTGGATGAAGAAGTCACCCTCGCTCTGGGCCCGACTGTCCCAGTCGATCAGGTCGTCCCACTTGTCCACGAACCCGTCGACGTACTCCTCCGTGTAGTGGTCGGTGTCCCGCACCTGGGTCGGGTCCGCCCCGAAGTCCTGCTCAGTCTGAACACTCATAGGTCACCTCTGTCTGGCGATCTTCCCTATCGGCGCACGCGCGCCATGGATACAGTGCCCCGCTTCGGATCGGAGACTTCCACGTCACCGCCAACGCTTGGGCAGGTTGCGAATTGTTCGCCTCTCTACTGCTTCCGATGGTTCTTGTGCGGCATGCGCCCGCGCACCGTGCGGGGCGTGTCTCGGACAGGGGCCTAGGCCCATTTGACGATGCCGAGCCAGCCGCGGGCCGTCGAGCGACTCCGGGTCTCGGCACCTTCCTTTACATGCCTATACGACCGCGTCGGCCGTTAGCGTGGGCATACTGTGCGCGAGATCGGCGGCGAATTCAAGCCCCGGCCCCGCAGGGTCACCGGACCGGACGCAGGCGCTGCTCGGCCGACGCGGATTCCGGAAAGTACTGACGTGACGGGACACAGGCGAGCACGTCGAGTTCGCGCTGGAAGGCCCACCCCTCCCCGGGGTCGACACCCCCCCAAGCATCCAAACCGCCCGGCACAGAGGAGCTTGCCCACCCATCCGCGGCGTATTGCCACCCCCGGCCGACCCGCGCCTCGTCCAGTTCCCTGCGCAACCGCCAGCGATCCCGGCCGAACGGATCCAATGCACCGGAGAAGATCAGCGGCTCAATCTGCTGCGCCGGCGCCGTACCCCCGAAACCGCGGATGATGAGGTCCATCACGCTGCGGTACTCGCCGCCCCGGCGGCGAAGCACCAGACGCTCGGCGGTCTGCCGATCGATCTGCGCAACGGCCCCAAGGCCGAAGAGGACCGTATCCCGGTCCAGGGGGCGAAACCCCCAGTCGCTGCGGTTAATATCCGGCGGTAGTACGATCACCCCGTCACTAAGCGCCTCCCGGCACAGATCGACGAGTGCCTCGCGATGGGGGCAAGCCACCCCTTCCGGCCCTCCACCGGCGCCGTAGCGGACGCCGTTGCGGGGGGTAATCCGCTGCAGCGCCCGGTTCAGACGCGCCGCCTGGAACACCGCAGGATAGCGCGCCCGGTAGTAGGCCTGGCGGTAGGCCTCGGTGATCTCGATCAGCGCCGCCGCACGATCGACCACCTGGGCCAGTGCCTGACGGAGCGTGCGCAGCAGGTAGAGCCCCCGGGCGTGAGGCAGCTGACATTGGGTGGCTATGCGCTCGCCCAGCTGGCGCGACAACTCACCCTCATGAGCGTCGGCCCCCTCCTCGCTCAGCCGCTGTGCAAGCGTCACGGCCTCGGCCAGCTCGCAACCGAGCAACCGCGCCAGCGCCACGATGACTTGCTCGCGATAGAGCCAGACGTTGGCCGTCGGGTTGAGGATGTCCTCCAGCTCCGGGTGGGGCAGCGGCGGGCGGGTGGCGCCGGTGCGCGCCGCCCGGTAACGCTCCGTCAGGCCCTGCGGCGCCCCGTCCCGAGCGACTACCACGACCTGCGTCACCTCCTCCAGACTGCGCGGCGCCGCCTCGCGCAGGCGCGCCTGCAGCTCCGCCCCCTCCAGCAAGGGGATGCCGGCGGTCTCGCCCCGAGCGATCAGACGCAGCGTGTCCGGGTCATCCCACGGGTAGGCCCAGCGCAAAGGATCGCAGTCACGCCCGCCGTTGAGCGTCCGAGCTAGGCGGGCCATCTCGCGCGTCAGCGCCACTGTCGGCTCATGACCGACCACGACCTCGATCCCCTGCTCGGGCGCGTCGGCCGGCGCCGGGCCACCGCGGCGCAGTGCCGAGGTCAGCTCGGCCTGCTCGGCACGGCTGGCCACGCGCAAGTGCAGGCGCCGCGCCTCCAGCTCGCGCCCGAAACCGAGGAACGGCAGCCCGTGATCGATGGGGTCGATCCCGTTGAGACCGAGCAGGTTGAGCAGCAGGGAGCCGCTCTGCGGGCCGTAGCCCGCGCCGAAGGTGACGCCGCGGGCCGCCAGGTCTTGAACCACCCAGGAAAGCTCCAGGAGTACGCCAGGCTCCAATCCGAGGCGCGCGAAAGCCGCCATCTCCTGCTCAACCCGGCGGTGATAGCGAACCCGCCGCTCGCCCAGCGCCCGGCGCACGCAGCCGCTATCGGCAGCGTCCCACAGCCGGTCCCAGGCAGCGCGCTCCAGCGCGCCGCCCCGGAACGGGACAATGGTGGTGGCGTCGTCGTGCATACCCTGACTATAGCCGCGCCGGTGCCAGAGCGTCGACGCGGCCCGGGACAGCTAGCGCCGGGCGCGGAAGAACTCGCGCAGCAGCTCGGCGGCCACAGTGCCGGAGACCCCGGCCGTCACTTCAACGCGATGGTTGTGCCCCGGCAGGCCGAGCAGATCGAACTGACCGCCGCAGGCGCCGGTCTTCGGATCGGAGGCGCCGTAGACCAGCCGACCGATCCGGGCATGGATCATGGCCCCGGCGCACATGAAACAAGGCTCAAGGGTGACGTAGAGGGTGGCCCCAGGCAGACGGTAGGCCCCGGCGGCCTGGCCGGCGGCACGCAGGGCGTTGAGCTCGGCGTGGGCGGTCGGGTCCCGGCTGGCGATGGGGTGGTTCCAGCCCTCGCCGAGGAGCGCCCCGTCGCGGACCACCACCGCCCCCACCGGCACCTCGCCCTGCCCGGCGGCGCGCCGGGCCAACTCCAGCGCCCGCGCCATCCACTGCGCGTCGTCCGATGCCCCGTTCACTCCCACTCGATGGTGGCCGGGGGTTTGCCGGATATGTCGTAGACCACGCGCGAGATCCCGTCAATCTCGTTGATGATCCGCCGCGAGACGTGGTCGAGGAACTCGTAGGGGAGCTGCGCCCAGCGGGCGGTCATGAAATCCACCGTCTCAACGGCGCGCAGGGCGACGACGTACTCGTAGCGGCGGCCGTCCCCGGTCACGCCCACCGATCGCACCGGCAGGAAGACGGCGAAGGCCTGGCTGGTGCGCTCGTACCAGTCCCATCGGCGCAGCTCCTCGATGAAGATCGCATCCGCCCGCCGCAGCAAATCGGCATAGCGCTTGTGGACTTCGCCCAGGATCCGTACCCCCAATCCCGGCCCCGGGAAGGGGTGACGGTAGAGCATATCCGCCGGCAGCCCCAGTTCCAGCCCGACGCGCCGCACCTCGTCCTTGAACAGCTCGCGCAGCGGTTCGACGAGCCTGAGCTTCATCGTCTCGGGCAGCCCACCCACATTGTGGTGCGACTTGATGACGTGGGACTTGCCGCCGGCGTTGCCCGCCGACTCCACCACATCGGGGTAGATCGTGCCCTGGGCCAGGAACTCCACGTCCTCGAGCTTGCCGGCCTCCTCGTCGAAGATCTCGACAAACAGGTTGCCGATGATCCGACGCTTCTCCTCGGGGTCCTCGACCCCGGCCAGCGCGGCCAGGAAGCGATCCTCGGCATCGACATGGATGACCCGCACCCCCATGTGGCGGGCGAAGGTGGCCATAACCTGCTCGGCCTCGCCCAGGCGCAGCAGGCCATTGTCGACGAACACGCAGGTCAGCTGCTCACCGATGGCCCGGTGCAGCAGCGCGGCCGTCACCGAGGAATCGACACCGCCGGAGAGCCCGAGGACCACGTGGCGATCACCAACCTGCTCGCGCACCCGCGCGATGCTATCCTCGACGATGTTCCCCGGTGTCCAGTCGCCGGGGCAGCCACAGATCTCGCGCACGAACCGCTCGAGGATGCGGCCGCCCTGGGCGGTGTGGGTGACCTCGGGATGGAACTGCAGGCCGTACCAGCCGCGGGCGTCGTCGCCGATGCCGGCCACCGGCGCCGCCTCGGTCTCGGCAATCACTTGGAAGCCTTCCGGCGGCACCTCGACCCGATCGCCGTGACTCATCCAGACGTCGAGCAGACCGAAGCCGTCCGCGCTGGCGTGGTCCTCGATATCGCGCAGCAGCCGCGAATGCCCCCGCGCCCGGACCTGGGCGTACCCAAACTCCTTGTGATCCGACGGCGCCACGCGCCCGCCGAGCTGGGCGGTCATCGCCTGCATGCCGTAGCAGATCCCGAGCAGCGGCACTCCGAGTTCGAACACGGCCGCGGGGATGCGCGGGGTCTCAGCGTCGGTGACCGTCTCCGGGCCGCCGGAGAGGATCACCCCGGACGGTGCAAAGTCGCGCACGGCCCGGTCATCGGCATCGCAGGCGCGGATCTCGCAGTACACTCCGCACTCCCGTACGCGACGAGCGATGAGCTGGGTGTACTGCGAACCGAAATCGACAATAAGGATGCGGTGGGCGTGGATATCCGCCCCGGACTGCTCGCTCACAGGCAACGGCTCCGATTGATTACTCGACGCGGTAGTTTGGCGCTTCCTTGGTGATGGTCACGTCGTGGACGTGGCTCTCACGCATGCCGGCGCCGGTGATGCGGGCGAACTGCGGCCGTGTACGCATCTCCTCCATGGTGGCGCAGCCGACGTAACCCATGCTGGCCCGGATCCCGCCGATGAGCTGGTTGACGATGGTGACCATGCTCCCCTTGTAGGGCACCCGGCCCTCGATCCCCTCGGGGACAAGCTTGTCCACCGACTGCGACCCCTCCTGGAAGTAGCGATCAGCACTCCCCTGGCTACCGGACATGGCCCCGAGAGACCCCATCCCGCGGTAGGCCTTGTAGGAACGCCCCTGGTAGAGCTCCACTTCGCCCGGCGCCTCTTCGGTACCGGCCAGCAGGCTGCCGATCATGACCGTGTGCGCCCCGCTGGCCAGCGCCTTGGCGGCATCCCCGGAGAAGCGGACGCCGCCATCGGCGATCAGCGGTACGTCGGTCCCGGCCAGCGCCTGGGAGACGTTGGAAATCGCCGTCACCTGGGGCACCCCGACCCCGGCCACAACGCGGGTGGTGCAGATCGAACCCGGGCCGATGCCCACCTTAACGGCGTCGGCACCGGCCTCGGCCAGCGCCCTCGCCGCATCGCCGGTGGCGATGTTCCCGGCCACCACCTCGACATCGGGGTAGTGCCGTTTGACCCAGCGGACCCGGTCCATGACCCCGCGGGAGTGACCGTGGGCGGTATCCACCACGAGGACATCCACCCCCGCAGCGGCCAACGCCTCGGCGCGCTCTTCGGTGCCCTCACCGACCCCGACAGCGGCGCCGGCCCGCAGACGGCCGTGCTCGTCCTTGCAGGCATTGGGGAAGTCCTGGCTTTTCTGGATGTCCTTGACGGTGATCATGCCGCGCAGGCGGAAGGCGTCATCGACCACCAGGATCTTCTCGATGCGGTGCTGATGCAGCTTGCTCAGCACCTCGTCGCGCTCAGCCCCCTCGCGCACCGTGACCAACCGCTCCTTCGGCGTCATGGCCACGGAGACCGGCTCGCTGACCCGGCTCTCGAAGCGCAGGTCACGCCCGGTCACGATGCCGACGAGCTCCTCACCGTCGACCACCGGGACCCCCGAAATGCCGTGCTGGCGCGTGAGCTTGAGCACCTCGCCAATGGTCATGAAGGGCGAGACGGTGATCGGCTCCTTGATGATCCCGCTCTCGAACTTCTTGACCCGGCGCACCTCGGCGGCCTGTTGCTCGACGGTCATGTTCTTGTGGATGATGCCCAGCCCGCCTTGCTCGGCCAGGGCAATGGCCAGTCGCGCCTCGGTGACGGTATCCATGGCTGCGGACACCAGCGGGACGTTAACCTGAATTCGGCGCGTCAGCGGAGTGCTCAGATCCACATCCCGAGGGAGCACGTGCGATTCAGCGGGAAGGAGAAGAACGTCATCGAAAGTCAGGGCTTCCTGGGCGATTCGCATGGTGTCGGGACCTCGGGCGGAGACGCTGTCTGAAGATGGAAAAGAGCAGTGTATTTTACGGTGCAGCAGCACCCCCACTCAACAAACTTCCCATGGGCGATAGCGGCGTGTAGGTTGTAATCAGCCAACGGGAGCGAGCCGCCGCCGAGTATGGAGCGCCGCAGCGACGATATCGCCGTCTACAGCCCCTCGCAGCTCAACCAGGAGGTGCGGGGCATGCTCGAGACGGTCCTGCCGTCCATCTGGGTCGAGGGCGAAATCTCGAACCTGGCCCGGCCCTCATCCGGGCACCTGTATTTCACGCTTAAGGATGCCAGTGCCCAGGTCCGCTGTGCGCTGTTCCGCGGCCGCGCCTCGGCGCTTCGGCACCGGCCCGCCGACGGCGACCAGATCCGCGTCCGCGCCAAGGCCAGCCTCTATCCCGCCCGCGGCGAGTTTCAGCTGGTCATCGAGCACCTCGAGCCGGCCGGCGAGGGGGCCCTGCAGCGCGCCTTCGAAGCGCTCAAGCAGCGCCTGGGCGCCGAGGGATTGTTCGACGCGGCAAGCAAGCGCCCCCTGCCCCGCCTGCCGCGCCGGCTCGGGGTCATCACCTCGCCGACCGGCGCCGCCATCCGCGATGTGCTGCAGGTGCTGCAGCGGCGCTTCCCGGCGCTGCCGGTGCTGGTCTACCCGGTACCGGTCCAGGGCGATGCTGCCGCACCGGCCATCGTCCGGGCCCTGGAGCTCGCCGGCCGCCGGTGCGAGGTCGATACCCTGCTGCTGACCCGGGGCGGCGGCTCGCTGGAAGATCTCTGGCCCTTCAATGAAGAGTCGGTGGCCCGGGCGATCCGCGCCTGTCCGATCCCGGTCGTCAGTGCGGTGGGCCACGAGGTGGATGTCACCATCGCCGACCTGGCGGCGGACCTGCGCGCGCCGACCCCCTCGGCCGCCGCCGAGACCCTGTCACCGGACCGGCACGCCTGGCAGGAGCGACTCGAGCGCATCGGCCACCGCCTGGAGACCGCCGCGCGAAGGCGGCTCGGCCGCGACGCCGAACAGCTGGCGGCGCTCCAGCGCCGGCTGGCAGCACAGCACCCGGGACGGCGGCTGCGCGACCGGGCGCAACGCCTCGACGAGCTGGAGAGTCGGCTACACCGCCTGGGCCGACAGGCCCTCGAGATGCGGGGTGCACGGCTTGAAACCGCCAGGCAGCGGCTTCAGGTCCAGGATCCACGCCGGCGCACGGCCCACGAGCGCCGGCGGATCGAAGAGCTGGCGCAGCGGCTGCGTCAGTCCGTGCGTGGCCGGCTGGAGGCCTCGCAGCAGCGCCTCGGCACCGCCTCCCGTGCCCTGCACGCGGTCAGCCCTCTTGCCACGCTGGAGCGCGGCTACGCGGTGGTGCAGCGGGTGCAGGACGGCGCCATCCTGCGCCAGGCCGAAGCCGTGGAGGTGGGCGAGCGTATCCGTGCCCGCCTGGCGCACGGGGCGCTAGACTGTCGGGTCGAAGCCAGACGCACCACGGAGGACCCGTTGCCCGATGCCGACTGAATCCTTGCTCCCCCGCGTCGGAAAAGCAGTCACGGCACTCGCCGCCGCGGTCGGGCTGCTGCTGGCCTCTGCGCTGCAGGCCGCCCCATTGCCCGACTGGCCCGTCCCCGGCGGCGTGGCACGGGTTGATCTGGAGACCGATAGGCGGCCGGGCGAGGTACGCTATGACGACGAGCCGGTGATGGTGCGCTCCACGCCGGAAGGCTGGCAGGCGGTGGTGGGGATCGGCCTGGACGCCGACCCCGGAACCCACACCCTCAAGGTGGATGGGACCCCGCACACCTTCGAAGTCGAGCCCATCGACTACGAGGAGCAGCACCTGACCATCGACGACGAAGACATGGTCACACCCCCCGAGGAGACGCTGGAGCGCATCTGGGCCGAACAGCGCGAGATCCGAGCCGCCTTTCGCAGCCGCGAGGTCGACACCCAGCCGCGGCTGCACCTGCACACCCCGGTCGCAGAGCACCGGGTTTCGGCCACGTTCGGGCTGCGGCGTTTTCTCAACGGCCAACCCCGCAATCCGCACAATGGCCTCGACATGGCCGCCCCCACCGGCACGCCCATCGAGGCGGCCGAGGCCGGCCGCGTGGTGCAGACCGGAGACTACTACTTCAACGGCAAGACCGTGTTCATCGACCACGGCGCCGGCCTGGTCACCATGTACTGCCACCTGGACGAGATGGACGTCGAAAAGGGCCAGTGGGTAGAGCGTGGCGAGGCAATCGGAACCGTCGGGGAGACCGGACGGGTGACCGGGCCTCATCTGCACCTGAGCGTCATCCTCAACGGCAACACCGTTGACCCCAACCTATTCCTTTAGGACCAACGCGATCGAGAAAGGAGGCATCATGTCCCAGCGTCGAGTCGTCATCTGCTCGCCCACTCGCACACCCATCGGGACGTTCGGCGGGGCCCTCAAGACCGTCCCCGCACCGGATCTCGGTGCCACTGCCATCCGCGGGACACTGGAACGCTCCGGCCTCGACCCGGCGGCCGTGGATACCGTGGTCATGGGCAACGTGATCCAGGCCGGCTGCAAGATGAACCCGGCCCGCCAGGCCTCGATCAATGGCGGTGTCCCCGCCGAGACGCCGGCGCTGACGGTCAACCGCGTCTGCGGCTCCGGCGCCCAGGCCATCGCCAACGCCTTCCAGGAGGTGGCACTTGGCTTCGCCGAAACCGCTGTCGCTGGCGGCATGGAGAACATGGACCGCGCCCCCTACCTGCTGATGCAGGGCCGCTACGGCTACCGCCTCGGCCACCAGCAGATCCTCGACGCCGTGCTCAGCGACGGCCTGAACGACGCCTTCTCCGACCAGCACTCGGGCTGGCATACCGAGGATCTGGCCGAGCAGTATCAGATCACCCGGCAGGAACAGGACGAATGGGCCCTGCGCTCGCAGCAACGCTTCAGCACCGCCCAGTCCGCCGGCCACTTCGAGGCGGAGATCACCCCGGTGGACGTGCCCGGCCGCAAGGGGCCCACGCGCTTCGAGACCGATGAGCACAACCGCGGCGACACCACCCTCGAGGGCCTGCAGAAGCTGCGCCCGGCCTTCCGCAAGGAGGGCACCATCACCGCCGGCAACGCCCCTGGCGTCAACACCGGGGCCGCAGCCATGGTGGTCGCCGAGGAGGATGCCGCCCGTCAGCACGGACTCACGCCGGCAGCGCGGCTGGTGGCCTACGGCGTCGGCGGGGTCGAGCCGGGGATGTTCGGGATCGGCCCGGTACCGGCGGTCAGGCAGTGCCTGCAGCGCGCCGGCTGGTCCACCGATGAGGTGGGGCGCTGGGAGATCAACGAGGCCTTCGCGGCCATCGCCATCGCCGTCACCCGGGACCTAGGTCTCGATCCGGAGCGGGTTAACGTCGAGGGCGGCGCGGTGGCACACGGCCACCCGATCGGTGCCACCGGCGCGGTGCTCACCACCCGACTGATCCACGCCATGCAGCGCGACGGTGTGGACAAGGGCGTGGTCACCATGTGTATCGGCGGCGGCCAAGGGGTGGCCCTGGCCATCGAGCGGATGTAAGGCCCCCCCGGACGCCGATCCCCGTCGGCCGATGGCCGTCGGGGACGGAAACGCAGCAAGCCCCGCGGTGCGCGAGCACCCGGGGCTTTTTTGCATCCTCCGGCCGGACTACGGCTCGGCTACACCGCCTCTCGGCCGTGGGGGGCGTCCAGATCCAACCGCGGCATGCGCGCCACCAGGCCGGTGGGATTGAGAAAGGCGTGGCTCCGGTAGTAATGGTGGCGGATGTGGTCGAAATCCGTGGTCTCGCCGAACGCCGGCATCTGGTAGAGCTCACGCAGGTAGCCCATCAGGTTCGGGTATTCACGGATCTGGCGCTGCGAGCACTTGAAGTGCACGGCATAGACGGCGTCGAAACGGATCAGCGTCGTGTACAGACAGATATCCGCCTCGGTGAGCCGGTCCCCGCAAAGATAGCGCTGCCGGCCCAGCACCTCCTCCCAGTGGTCCAGGGCCGCGTAAAGGGCATCGGCGGCTTCTTCGTAGGCCTGCTGGCTACCGGCGAAGCCGCAGCGGTAGACGCCATTGTTGATGGGCTGGTAGATGGCGTCGATGGCCGCATCCACGGCCTCGATGCGATCCGCCGGGGCCAGATCCACGTCGTTACCGGCCAACGCCTCGAAGCGGTGATCGAACATGCGAAGCAGGTCCCGGGACTCGTTGTTGACCAGCGTGCCCTCCCGGCAGTCCCACAGTGCCGGCACGGTCACCCGGCCATTGGCGCGAGGCTCGGCGGCGGTGTAGACCTGATGGAGGTAGTCCGCCCGGTGGATCGGGTCGCCGGTGGCACCAGGGAAGTCGTCGCGCAGCTCCCAGCCATTCTCCAGCATCAGCGGGTGCACCACCGAGACCGAGATCACCGGCTCGAGACCCTTCAGCCGACGGGCGACAAGCACCCGATGCGCCCAGGGGCAAGCCAGGGAGACATACAGATGGTAGCGGCCCGCCTCCGGCGCGAAACGCCCGCCTGGCTCGATCCACTCCCGAAACCGACTCACGTCGCGCTGAAAGCGGCCGGTCTCGTCCCGCTTGTACGACTCCTGCGTCCATTGCCCATCCACCAGCAACCCCATCTTCCCTCCGGGGCGGCCTCGGCACCGCCTTGGCTGCTAAAAAAAAGGCGGGATGACCACGCTGGTCACCCCGCCCACTCATCCCGGGAGCGTTGCTCCCCTTACTCCAGGCCTTCCGGGACCTGCTGCTGCATACCTTCCTGAACGCGCCGCTGGAGCTCCTCGAGTTCTGACATGAGTTCGGCCGTCTCGGGGTAGTCTTCCTCCATGGCCGCGAGCAGATCCTCTTGGAACTCGCGCATGTCGCGCTCCATGCTTTCGCGGAAATCGTCGTCGCGCATGGCTTCCTGCTGCTCCTGCTGGAGCTGCATCTGCGCTTCGTGGAACTCCTCGGCCAGCTCCTGCTGCTCCTCCTGGGAGACGTCCCCGGCCTCGAAGCGCTCGTAGATCTCCTGCATGCGCGCATAGTGGCGCTCGGGATCGTAGCCAAGATCCTCCATTTTGGCCGTGGCGCGCTCCTCCAGGTGACGCTGCTTCTCCTGGAGTTCGTCGCTGGCCTCGAAGGTCTCCTGCTGGATCTGCCCCAGCTGCCGCTGCAGCTCCTGGAGCCGCTGCTGCGCCTCCATCAATTCCGCGTCCTGGGCCCCGGGGGCCTGTTGCTCGCCCCCCTGAGCCAGCGAGGCCTGCAGCGGGGCTGCGGCAAAGAGCAACGCCAGGAGCGCCGCCGTCGTCGTGCGAATCATTGGTGAACTCCCTTAGCTATTCCCACCACGGAAGCGGCCCGGTCGCCCCCGCGCTTCTCCATGGTAGCACTCGACGACGACGGCGCACCTGTTTCCCCGAGATGCCGTTTACTGAGGCATCTCGCCCTCAGGCATCGGCTGCTCACCGCCCATGCCCTGCTGCATCTCGGCCTGCAGCTCCTCCATCTCCTGCATCAGGGCCTCGGCCTCGGGGTTCTCGTCATACATGGTGTCGATCAGGTCCTGCTCCAGCTGCTGGCGATCCTCCTGCCACGGCTGGACGAAGTCCTCATCCTGCATGGCCTCCTGCTGGGCCTGCTGCAGCTCCATGTGGATCTCCTGATCCTCCTGCATGCGCTGCTGGACCTCTTCCTGGGACATCTCGCCGGAGTGCATGGCCTCCATGGTCTCCTCCAAGCGCTCGATGTCCTGGCGGACGTTGTCGTAGCCCATGTCCTCCATCTGATCCAGCAGCCGGTCGTCCAGCTCCTCGGCGCGCTCTTCCAGCTCCGGGTTGGACTCGAGGGTGTCCTGCTGCATCTGACCCAGCTGCTGCTGGATCTCCTGCATGCGCTGCTGGCCCTCGGACATCTGCGGCTGCATGCCCTGGCCGCCCTCCGGAGCCATCTGAGCGTAGGCCCCCGAGGTGGCGAGCATCAGCACGAGCGCGGAAGCGGCAGTCTTGCGGAACATATACAACTCCTCATCAAACGGGTTCGGTGCGTTGAAACCGTCGCAACGGCCTTACCCCGGCTGACAGCATCCCGGGGTGGATGGTTCCGGGATAGCGGCACCGAATCCCTCTCCGGCGGACACCGTCGCAAACCGTGCAGCCCCCCATACGGCGCGTATCAGGACTTGAGGCATCTTGTATCAGTTTTTCTTATTGCAACGCCCGGACCGCTGCCGACAGAATATGGATAGTTTTGATCTGTTCTTATTCCAGAACCAAGGAGGCAACGATGTCGCACCCGATGGAAGGACAGCCTGTCCCGCGTGTCACCTTCCGGACCCGCGTAAACGGCGAGTGGCAGGACGTCAAGACCGACGAGCTGTTCAAGGGCAAAACGGTGGTGGTGTTCGCCCTGCCGGGGGCTTTCACTCCGACCTGCTCCTCCACCCACCTGCCGCGCTACAACGAGCTGGCGCCGGTGCTCTGGGACAACGGCGTAGATGACATCGTCTGCCTTTCGGTCAACGACGCGTTCGTGATGGAGGAGTGGCGGCGGGATCAGCACGCCGAGAACGTCACCTTCATCCCCGACGGCAACGGGGAGTTCACCGAAGGCATGGGCATGCTGGTGGACAAGAACGACCTGGGCTTCGGCAAGCGCTCCTGGCGCTACGCGATGCTGGTCCGCGACGGCGTCATCGAGAAGATGTTCGTCGAGCCGGAGAAGCCCGGCGACCCGTTCGAAGTCTCCGACGCCGACACCATGCTGCGCCACATCAACCCGGATGCACCACACCCGTCTTTTGTGACCCTGTTCAGCAAGCCGGGGTGTCCGCACTGTTCCCGCGCCAAGGCGCTGCTCGAGGAGCACGGCTACGACTACGAGGAGATCTGCCTCGGCGAGGGCATCACCACCCGCTCGGTACGGGCAGCCACCGGCTCGGGCACGGTGCCGCAGGTCTTGATCGACGGGCGTCTGGTCGGCGGTGCCGACGACCTGGAGGCGCGACTGGGCCGGGCCCGCTCGGCGGCCTGATCCGGCTGCGGCCGTGTCAAAAGACCCGGGGCGGCCCCGCGCTGCCCCGGGTCTTTTATTGTGTCGGCATCCGGCCTAGAAACGCAGGAAGGCGCCGGCGTACGGTCCGCTGAAGTCCACGTCCAGGGTCACGTCACTGAAGTCGTCCATGTCCACCGAGAACTCCCGATAGCCAAGCATCGCCCCCGTGTACCAGCGCCGGTAGACCAGGTGGGCGCGGAAGTCGGTGATCGAATGATCCCCCACCGGCAGCGTCTGCAAAGAGCCCTCGAACCCAATCCGCGAGCCGGGGATATCCACACCCACCCGGCCGAAGAACATCGGTAGGGTTCCGGAGAGTGAGGTGTCGGGATCTAGCTGAGCCTGCGGGGTACGCACCTCGCCATCGAAGTGGCGCGCGGTGACGCCCACATCGATGTCCACCATCGGCAGCGGCAGCGGCGACCAGAACAGGGTCAGGTCCGTGTGGTCGAGGTTGACCACGGTGCTACCGGTCCCCTCCTGCTCCAGGTTGGTCTGCTCAAGCCGGACACTGGGCACGCCGGGGAGGATGTGATCCCACTCGAACCAGAGGTTCCAGTCCCGATCGCTGTCGAGGTCGATGCCATCCCCCTCGACGTCTTCGCCAAGAATCTCCCCTTCCGGGTCGTGGAACCAGAGATTCGCACCGCCGGAGATGCCCATGATCCCGCCGGTGGCGTGCGCGGCCCCGGCTCCGAGAACCAGCGCCGCCGCCGTGAATCCACTGAGTAGGGTTCGCCGCATGCGTTACTCCTGCACTGTCAAAAGCGTTGCCCTGAGCATACCACCCCGCCGCAGCCGCCCCAATCGGCGTCCGCCGCCCTTCAGGCCACCGGATCCGCGGGGGACATCTGGGGAAACTCGTTGATCACCCGTTCCGTCTCCGGGTCCACCTCGTAGAGCTTCACATCGTAGCCCCAGAGGTTGGCCAGGTGCCGCAGCACCGCCGTGGCCTCGCCCTTGTCCAGGATGACCCCGTCGCTGACCCGGTGCTCGAGCACCAGGGTCCGGTCCCCGGCCAGATCCACGTCCACCACCTGGATATCCGGTTCCAGCCGGGCCACGTCGTGGCGCTGCGCCAGTGAGCGCCGCACCGCCCGGTAGCCGGCATCGTCGTGGATCGCGTCGACCACCAGCTCGGGCTCGTCGGCGTCATCGTGGACCCGGAAGAGACGGAAATCGCGGATGACCCGGGGGCTGAGGAACTGCAGGATGAAGCTCTCGTCGCGGTACTCCTGCCAGGCGTGGTGCCAGACACCGAGCCAGTCCCCGCTGCCGGCCACCTCCGGGAACCAGCGCCGGTCCTCGTCAGTGGGATCGGTGGCCATGCGCCGGAGATCCTCCAGAATGGCGAACCCGAGGGCGTAGGGATTGATGCCCGAGTAGCGCGGATCGTCGAACTCCGGCTGGAAGACCACGCTGGTGTGGCTGTGCAGGAACTCCAGAAAGGCGCCGTCGGTCAACTGCCCGTTCTCGTGGAGCCGGTTCATGATGTAGTAGTGCACCGCCGTGGCGCAGCCCTCGTTCATCACCTTGGTCTGCTTCTGCGGATAGAAGTACTGCGCCACATTGCGCACGATGCGCAGCACCTCCCGCTGCCAGTGCTCCAGGCGCGGCGCGCGCTTTTCGAGGAAGTACAGGAGGTTCTCCTCCGGCAGCCCCAGCCGCTGCATACGCAGCTCCACCGGGTCCGCGCCGCCGGGCAGCTCGCCGTCCGGATCCGTGGGCACGGTGCGCCAGAGATCGTTGTAGGTCTGCTCCTCGTAGCGAATCCGCTCGATCTCGCGGTCGCGCTCCTCGCGCAGGCTACGCGTCTGCGGCTTGGGGTAGCGGTGCACCCCCTGGCTCATCAGGGCGTGGGCGGCGTCGAGCACCCGCTCGACCGCCTGCACCCCGTAGCGCTCCTCGCACTCGGCGATGTAGCCCTTGGCGAAATCCAGGTAGTCGAGAATGCCCTCGGCGTCGGTCCACTCCCGAAAGAGGCGGTTGTTCTTGAAGAAGTGATTGTGGCCGAAGGCGGCGTGGGCCACCACCAACGTCTGCATGGTGAGCGTGTTCTCCTCCATGATGTAGGAGATGCACGGCTTCGAGTTGATGACGATCTCGTAGGCGAGCCCGGTGTAGCCCTTGCGATAGAGCATTTCGTCCCGGGCGAAGTGCTTGCCGAAGGACCAATGCCGATAAAACAGCGGCATCCCCATCGAGGCGTAGGCATCGAGCATCTGCTCGGAGCTGATGACCTCGATCTGGTTGGGATAGATGTCGAGCTTGAGCTCCTCGCCGGCAATCCGCTCGATGGCGTCGTAGACGCGCATCACATCGCGGTAATCCCAGTCGAGGCCGGTGAACAGGGGTTTTTGCTGAACCGCCGCATTCGATGCCATCGGGATCCTCTCCAGTCTCTGAGGGTTCAGGGGGTCAAGGTTCAGCGCTCAGGGTTCAAGCCTTCAGTTCAGCCGGCGTGAAGAGGTCCCGGAACACCGGGAAGATGTCTCCGCGGGTCTGCACCCGGCGCATGGCCAGGGGCGACTCCCCGCGGGCCAGCCGGTCGTAGGCCCGCCACAGGTCCGACGGGACATGGAAGGCCTGCCCGCCACCCACCTCGATGTAGGCGAAGTACTGGCACAGGGGAAGGATCCCGTCGGCCATCAGCCGGGTGGTGGCCGGGTTGTCCGCGGGGGTGTTATCCCCGTCCGAGGCCTGCGCCCCGTAGATGTTCCAGTCGTTGACGGGATAACGGTCCTCGATGATGTCACGCATCATCGTCAGCGCCGGCGAGACCAACGTCCCCCCAGTCTCGCGGGAGTAGAAGAAGGTGTCCTCGTCGACCTCCTGCGCGATGTGGGTATGGCGGATGAAGACGATATCCACATGGCGGTAACGGCGCTCGAGGAAGAGGTAGAGGAGCATGAAGAACCGCTTGGCAAGATCCTTCATGTCCTCGGTCATTGAGCCGGAGACGTCCATCAGGCAGAACATCACCGCCTGGGAGATCGGCTGCGGAACGTGGTCAAAGCGGTTATAGCGGATGTCGACCGGATCGATGTAGGGGATCGCCCGGGACCGCTCCTGTTTGCTTCGGCGGAGCTCGATGAGTTCGCGCAGCCGCTCCGGCTCGGCACCGGAGCGCTCCAGACGATCAATCTCCTCGTCTAGGGCCTGCAGATCCTCCCCCTTGGGGCGGCGCAGGGCAATGCGCCGTGACAGGGAGTTGCGCATGGTCCGCTCGACATTGAGGTTCGAGGGGGAGCCGCTGACCGAATAGCCCGCGCGCTGCTGGGTGTACTGCTCGGTCTTCTTGACCTGGCGCTTGACCAGATCCGGCAACTCCAGGCCCTCGAAGAAGAGGTCGAGGAACTCGTCGCGGCTGACAGCAAAGGTGAACTCGTCTTCCCCCTCGCCATCGGGGCTACCCTCGCGCCCGCCACCACTGCCCTGCCCTTCGGGGCGCGGAATGGTATCGCCGACCACGTACTCCTTGTTGCCGGGAACCACGTGCTCGCGCACCCCGCGGTCGGCGGCCTTGCGAAAGCTCGGCTCGTGGAGGCCGTCGGCGGGGATGGTGATCTGCTCCCCACCGGCCACGTCGGTCACCTTGCGCCGGCCGGAAGCCTCGTTGACGGCATCCAGCACCTGGCGCTTGGCCCGTCTGAGGAAACGCTGGCGGTTGGCCAGGCTCTTGCCCTTCGGATTGCGGCGCCGGTCGATGATATTGACCAAGGACGCACCCCCCTTCTTGCCGGATCAGCCGGCCTGCTTGACGCGCATGTACCACTCCACCAGGCGTCTCACCTGGCGCTCGGTGTAGCCCCGCTCGACCATCCGCCGGACGAACTCGCTGTGCTTGCGCTCCGTCTCCGAGTCGCCCTTGGTGGTAAAGCTGATCACCGGCAGCAGATCCTCCACCTGACTGAACATCCGCTTCTCGATGACCTCGCGGATCTTCTCGTAGGAGGTCCAGCTCGGCATCTGCCCGCCCTGCTGCGCCTTGGCACGCAGCGCGAACTTGACCACCTCATTGCGGAAGTCCTTCGGATTGGCGATGCCCGCCGGCTTCTCGATCTTAGTCAGCTCCTGGTTCAGCGCCTGGCGGTCCATCAGCTGCCCGGTGTCGGGATCTTTGAAGTCCTGGTCCTCGATCCAGGCATCGGCATACCCCACGTAGCGCTCGAAGAGGTTCTGACCGAAATCATCGTAGGACTCCAAATACGCCTTCTGGATCTCGTTGCCGATGAACTCCGCATACCGCGGGGCCAGCTCGGCCTTGATGATCTCCAGGTACTTGCGCTCGGTCTCCTCCGGGAACTGCTCGCGCTTGATGTTCTGCTCGAGCAGGTACAGCAGGTGGACCGGGTCAGCGGCCACTTCCTCGGTCTCGTAGTTGAAGGTCTGCGAGAGGACCTTGAAGGCGAAGCGCGTCGAGATCCCGTCCATCCCTTCGTTGACCCCGGCCTGGTCCCGGTACTCCTGCATCGACTTCGCCTTGGGATCCGTCTCCTTGAGGCTCTCGCCGTCGTAGATCCGCATCTTCGAGTAGAGGCTGGAGTTCTCGTGCTCCTTGAGCCGGGTGAGCACCGAGAACCGCGCCATGATCTCCAGGGTCCACGGCGCGCAGGGCGCGTCGGCGAGCTCGCTCTCCCGGATCAGCTTGTCGTAGATCTGCCGCTCCTCGGAGACGCGCAGGCAGTACGGCACCTTGATTACCGAGATCCGGTCGAGGAACGCTTCGTTGTTCTTGTTGTTGCGGAAGCTCTGCCACTCCGACTCGTTGGAGTGGGCCATGACCAGGCCGTGGAACGGGATTGCACCGATGTTCTCGGAGCCGACGTAGTTGCCCTCCTGGGTGGCCGTGAGCAGCGGATGGAGCATCTTGATCGGCGCCTTGAACATCTCCACGAACTCGAGGATGCCCTGGTTGGCGCGGTTGAGGCCGCCGGAGTAGCTGTAGGCATCCGTATCGTTCTGGCTGTAGAGCTCCAGCTTGCGGATGTCCACCTTGCCCACCAGCGAGGAGATGTCCTGGTTGTTCTCGTCGCCGGGCTCTGTCTTGGCCACCGCGATCTGCCGCAGCTTGGACGGATAGAGGCGAACCACCCGGAAGCGGTTGAGATCGCCGCCGAACTCGTCGAGGCGCTTGACCGCCCAGGGCGAGAGCAGCCCGCTGAGCTTGCGCCGCGGGATGCCGAAGCGCTCCTCCAGCTCCGGGCCGTGCTGGTCCGGATCGAAGAGCCCCAGCGGGCTCTCAAAGATCGGGCTGATCTCCTCGCCGGCCTTGAGGACGTAGACCGGGTAGCGCTCCATCAGCTGCTTGAGCCGCTCGGCCAGCGAGGACTTGCCACCGCCGACCGGACCGAGGAGATAGAGGATCTGCTTGCGCTCCTCGAGCCCCTGGGCCGCGTAGTTGAGGAAACCGACCAGCCGCTCGATGGTCTCCTCCATGCCGTAGAAGTCCTCGAAGGCCGGATAGATCTTCAGGGTGCGGTTGAGGAAGATGCGCCCCAGTCGCTCATCCTTCGAGGTGTCGTAGACCTGCGGCTCACCGATCGCCGCTACCAGCCGCTCGGCCGGGGAGGCGTAGGCCATCGGGTCGTCCCGGCAGAGTTCCAGATACTCGGCCAGGGTCAGCTGCTGCTCCTGGCGGCGTTCGTAGCTGCGAGCGTAGCGGGCAATCAGGTCTTCGGCGGTATCCATATGCAGCACCCCCCTCACGGAGTCTTGAGGTGAAGTCGCGAAAGAACGAAGGCGGCTCCGTTTGATTGGACGCAAAAATGCGCACGAATGTTCCGGAAGAAAGGCGGCGCCCGGCGCAAACCGCCGGCGGGGTCGACTGGCCATGCCCCCGGACGAGACCGGGCGGCGACCGAACCACGGCAGCGGAGGGGTTCAGGCGAGTCCCCGCTCCGCCAGCCAGGCCTCGTTGAAGAGTCTCGAGTAATAGCGGCCCCCTCCATCACAGAGGATCGTCACCACCGTGTGCCCGGGACCGAGCTCCTCGGCGGCGCGGATCGCCCCGCAGACATTGACCCCCGACGAGCTGCCCAGGAACAGCCCCTCTTCCCTCAGGAGCCGGTAGACCATCGGCACCGATTCGGTATCCGGTATGCAGAACGCGTCATCGATGTCCGTATCCTGAAGATTAGCTGTTACACGGCTACTGCCAATCCCCTCGGTGATGGAATTGCCTGCCGACGGGGATGGCTCACCCTCGCACACGAAACTATAGAGGGCGCTGCCCGCCGGGTCGGCCAAGTAGATGCGCGTATCCGGCGCGCGTTCCTTGAGCGCCCGAGAGACCCCGGCCAGGGTCCCGCCGGTTCCGGTAGCCGCCACGAAGGCGTCCACCCGGCCACCGGCCTGCGCCCAAATTTCCGGCCCGGTGGTGCGGTAATGGCCCTGGCGGTTGGCGGTGTTGTCAAACTGGTTCGCCCAGACCGCGTTGTCCATCTCTGCAGCCATGCGGCCGGCAACCTTCTGGTAGTTGCCCGGATCACGGTAGGGGGCGGCGGGTACGGTATGCACCTCGGCACCGAGGGTGCGCAGCAGGTCGATCTTCTCCTGGCTCTGCGTCTCGGGGATGACAATGACGCAGCGATAGCCGCGTGCGTTACAGATATGGGCAAGCCCGATCCCGGTATTCCCGGCGGTGCCCTCCACTACGGTCCCGCCGGGGCGCAACTCGCCGCTGCGCTCGGCGGCCTGGATGATCGCCAGCGCCGCCCGATCCTTGACGGACCCGCCCGGATTCATGAATTCAGCCTTGCCGAGGATCTCGCAGCCGGTCTCCTCGCTCAGCCTCGGCAGGCGAATCAGCGGCGTATTCCCGACCGCGCCGACGAACCCATCGCAGATCGACATGCTTGACTCCCGCTTGCTTGACTTTCCCCAATCCTCAGGGGGTGTGGGGACAGCATAGCGCGGAGCCGTCGCAGAAATCAGCGGGAAAGTTGCAGGGCTGACACACGCCGGCTCCCGGGGGGCGCCCCCGGGAGCGCAGCGGTCACGGGCGCTCGGCGGGGGGAATCGCCGATTCGTGATCCTCCTGGTCCTGTCCCTCCTTCTCAGGCGGCAGGAGGTCCTGCTTGCTCACGCCCATGGCCAGCGAGGAGGCGCTGGCGATGAAGATCGACGAGTAGGTACCAACCAGGACACCGACGAGCAACGCCATGGCGAAGCCGTGGATGATTTCGCCGCCGAGCAGCAGCAGCGAGCCGACCACCAGCAGCGTCGTGAACGAGGTTACCAGGGTCCGGGACAGTGTCTGGTTGATCGCCAGGTTCATGACGTACTCGGTGGTGCCCTTGCGCACCTTGAGGAAGTTCTCGCGGATCCGGTCGGAGACCACGATGGTGTCGTTGAGCGAGTAGCCGATGGTCGCCAGCAGCGCCGCCAGCACGGTCAGGTCGAAGGTCAGGCGGGTGAGCGAGAAGAACCCGAGGATGAGCACGATATCGTGGACCAGCGCCGCCACCGCGCCGAGGGCGAAGCGGTACTCGAAACGGAAGGCCACGTAGACCAGCACACCGCCGAGGGCGTAGAGCAGCGCCAGCAGGCCCTGCTCGGTGAGTTCACGGCCAATCTGGGGGCCGACGAACTCGACCCGCCGGAGTTCGACGCCGTCGTGGGCCTCGCGCAGCTTGGCCAGGATCTCCTCGGAGACCGCCGCCTGCTCCACGTCCTCCATCGGCGGGATGCGCACCATGATCTCGCGCGGCGAGCCGAAGTGCAGAACCTGGGCATCCGCATAATCGGTCCCCTGCAGCGCCGCCTCGACCTCGGCGACCTCCACGGACTCCTCGTAGCCGACCTCGACCAGGGTCCCGCCGGTGAAGTCGATGCCCAGATTCAGCCCCTGCCAGAGCAGCGAGCCGATGGAGAGCACCAGGAGCACCGCCGAGAGCCCGAAGCCGATACGGCGCCGGCCGAGGAAGTCGAAGTTGGGATCGTTCTTGAAGATCTCCATGGCTAGATCTTGAGCTCCGAGACCTTACGCCCGCCGTAGATCAGATTGATCACGGCCCGCGTGCCGACAATGGCGGTGAACATCGACGTGGCCAGACCGATGGCCAGCGTCACGGCGAAGCCCTGGACCGGCCCCGTGCCGAAGAGGAACAGCACCAGGGCGGCGATCAGCGTGGTGACATTGGCGTCGGCGATGGTCGACAGCGCCTTGCCGTAGCCCGCATCGATGGCGGTCTGGATCGGCGCGCCGGCCTTCAGCTCCTCACGGATGCGCTGGAAAATGAGCACATTGGCGTCCACCGCCATACCCACGGTCAGCACGATCCCGGCAATGCCCGGCAACGTCAGGGTCGCCTGGAGCATAGAGAGCACGGCGACGATAATCACCAGGTTGCTTAAAAGGGCCAGGTTGGCCACCAGGCCGAAGGTCCGGTAGTAGAGAGCCATGAAGGCGATCACCAGCAGGAAGCCGATCACCACCGCCATGAAGCCGCGCTCGACGTTTTCCGCACCCAGGCTTGGCCCGATAGTGCGCTCCTCGACGATGTCGATCGGAGCCGCCAAGGCACCGGCACGCAGCAGCAGCGCCAGGTTGCTGGCCTCTTGGCTGGAGTCCAGGCCAGTGATCCGGAAGCGGCTGCCGAGCCCCTCACGGATCCGCGCCACCGAGATCACCTCCTCGATCTCGCGGATCACCCGCTCCGGCTCGCCATCGATCATCTCGGTCTCGGAGACCCGCTCCTGGAAGAGCACGGCCATGTGATCGCCGACCCGATCCCGGGTGGCGCGATTCATGATCCGCCCGCCGGTGCCCGAGAGGCGGATGTTCACCTCCGGCGAACCACTCTCCTGATCAAAACCCGACGAGGCGTCGATGATGCGATCCCCCGAGAGGATGCGCTGGCGCTCCAGGGCCACGTAGCCGCCATCCCGCTGCGGGAAGACCTCTGCGCCCTCAGGCGGATCATCCGGGTCGCCGGTGAAAGGGAAGTTGGCGTGATCGACAAAGCGGAACTCCAGGGTCGCCGTGGCGCCGAGGATCTCCTTGGCCTGCCCCGGGTCCTGGATGCCGGGCAGCTGGACCACGATCCGATCCGCCCCCTGGCGCTGGACCACCGGCTCGGCGACGCCCAGCTCGTCAACCCGGTTGCGCAGCGTGGTGATATTCTGCTGGACCGCCAGGTCCTTCATCTCCTGAAGCTCCTCCTCGTCCATGGAGGCGATCAGGAGGTAGGCGTCTTCGTTCGTCTCCTCGCTGTAGGCGAGCCCGTCGATGTGCTCCTCAAGCGCGCTGCGGGCCCGCTCGCGCAGCTCCGAGTCCACGAAGGCCATGCGGATCTGCTGCTCGTCGGTCACCTCCAGCGCGGAGAAGCGGATCCGCTCCTCCCGGAACAGGGTCCGGATATCCTGCTGGTGCCCCTCCATGGTCTCGCCGACCATGGCGTCGATGTCCACTTGGAGCAGGAAGTGCACCCCACCGCGCAGGTCGAGCCCGAGGAACATCGGCTCGGCTCCCAAGGCCCGGAGCCATTGCGGCGTCGACGGCACGAGCGTCATCGCAACGGAGTAGTCCCGGTCGAGCTTGGCGGAGATCAGATCCGAGGCCCGCATCTGCTCGTCCGTGGAGCCGTAACGCAGCACCCACTGCCCTTCCAGCACCTCCGCCGAGAGTGGCTTGTAGCCTTCCTCCTCGAGGAAGGAGAGGACATCGGACTGGACTTCCTCGCTTGGCACCTCGTCGTCGCCGGTGGTGATCACCACCGACGGGTCCTCGCCGAAGAGGTTGGGCAGCGCGAAGAGGCCGCCGACCACCAGGACGGCGACCACCAGCAGGTATTTCCAGAGCGGATAGCGGTTCAAGAGCTACTTGCCCTTCTTGTCCTGTTCCTTGAGGGTGCCCTTGGGCATGACATTGGCCACGGCGTTCTTCTGGATCTGCAGCTGCACGCCATTGGCCACCTCGATGGTGGCAAAGGTGTCGCCCACCTCGGTGATGCGCCCCAGCGTGCCACCGTTGGTGACCACCTCATCGCCCTTGGAGAGCTCCTCGACCATCTGCCGATGCTCCTTGGCCCGCTTGGTCTGGGGGCGGATCAGCAGGAAGTAGAACAGGGCGATCATGCCCACCAGCAGGATGATGCTGAACCAGACGTTGGGCTCCTCCGGCTGCTGTTGAGCGTGCGCGGCAGAAATCAGAAAATCCATAAGGCTCTCCATGGTGTTACTCAGTGGATTCGGTCGGGGCGTGGCTCTTGCCGCTGCGGGCCTCGTCCAGCGTCCCCTTGGGCAGGACGTGGCCGATCATGTCGCGCTTGACGTTCCACTCGACGCCCTTGGCCACCTCAACACGCACGAAATCCTCGCCCAGGCGCGTGATGCGACCCAGCTCGCCCCCGCTGGTCACGACCTCATCGCCCTCGGCCAGCCCCTCGACCATCTGCTGATGCTGTTTCATGCGCTGGCGCTGCGGGCGGATCAGCAGGAAGTAGAAGACCGCCACCAGCAGGACGGTGAAGATCAGGAAAAACAGCATATCGCCCCCGCCGCCTGCCTGCTGGGCGTGGGCCGGCGAGATGAAGAAGTCCATCAACATGCGCGCATTCCCCCTTCAGAATCTGTCGGTTAGCGCATTGACACCGCCCTCCGGCGGCCCGGATGCGGCGTATTATGTCATAGGGTCGGCGGCGTTTGCCCACGCCGCGCGTAGAAATCGTCCACGAAGCCCGCCAGTGCGCCGTCGCGGATCGCCGCACGCAGGCCGGCCATCAGCTGCTGGTAGTAGTGGAGGTTGTGCAGTGTCGCCAGGCGAGCCCCGAGCATCTCGTTGCACCGCTCCAGGTGCTTGAGATAGGCCCGCGAGTAGTTGCGGCAGGTATAACAGTCGCAGACCGGGTCCACCGGCGTGGTATCCGCGCGGTAGCGGCTGTTGCGCAGCCTTACCAGTCCCTCGGAGGTGAACAAGAAACCGTTGCGTGCGTTGCGTGTAGGGATCACGCAGTCGAACATGTCCACACCGCGCCGGACGCACTCGACCAGATCCTCCGGCTTGCCCACGCCCATCAGGTAGCGCGGCCGGTCGGCCGGCAGGCACGGCTCCAGGTCCTCGAGCACGGCGTCGCGCTCCTCGCGGGGCTCACCCACCGACAGGCCGCCGATGGCGTAGCCGTCGAATCCGATGTCCATCAGCCCCGCCAGCGAGGCCCGGCGCAGCTCGGGGTAGATGCCGCCCTGGACGATCCCGAACAGCGCCGCCGGATTGTCGCCATGGGCGCGGCGGCTGCGCGCCGCCCAGCGCAGCGACAGCTCCATGGAACGCTGCACCGCCTGACGCTCGGCCGGGTACGGGGGACACTCATCAAAGATCATGACGATGTCCGAGCCCAACTCGCGCTGGACGGCCATCGACTCCTCCGGCCCCATGAACACCCGGGCGCCGTCCACCGGTGAGCGAAAGTGCACCCCCTCCTCGGTGACCTTGCGCAGTTCGCCGAGGCTGTAGACCTGAAACCCGCCGGAGTCGGTGAGGATCGGCCGGTGCCAGTTCATGAAGTCGTGCAGATCGCCGTGGAGGTGGACCACTTCGGTACCGGGGCGCAGCCACAGATGGAAGGTGTTGCCGAGGATGATCTCCGCGCCCAGCTCGCGTAGCTCCTCCGGCGTCATGCCCTTGACCGTGCCGTAGGTGCCCACCGGCATGAAGGCCGGGGTCTCGATGGTCCCGCGCGGCAGATGCAGTCGTCCGCGGCGCGCCGCCCCATCCGTCGCCATACGCTCAAAGCGCAGCGCCCCGGTATCCGTCAATGCCGCATCCGCCTGCACCAGCCCCTCCAAGGTCGCCCAAAACGAAAACGGCCCAGGATAGCGATGCAGCGGCCGCAGTGCACCCGCCAGCGCCCGCGTTAGCGCTGCTCAGGTGGCGGCAGCGCCCCCGTCTCGGCCACCCCGTCAAAGAAGTGCACCGCCCCGGAGGCCAGGTCGTATTCGGCACCGACCACAGCCAACCCCTGCTCGGCGCGCAGCCGGGCGAGGATCGGCGACTCCTCGCGCAGCATCTGTGCCGCCATGCGCACGTTGGCCCGCACCGCCTCGCGGGCCAATTCCTGCGGATCGAGGGACTCGGCAAACAGCGGCTCCACCGCCGGGCGCACCCGGTCGAGGATCTTGCGCAGCCCCTCGGTGGGGGCCTCGACCTGTTCGCGCAGCGCCTCTACGGTGGCGTCGATGGCCCCGCAGCAGGAGTGGCCGAGGACCACCACCAGGCGCACGCCCAGTTTCTCGGCAGCGAACTCCAGGCTACCCATCTGCGAGGGCGCAGCGATGTTGCCGGCCACCCGGACCACGAACAGATCCCCGAGCCCTTGATCGAAGACCACCTCGGCGGGCACCCGCGAGTCGGCGCAGGAGAGGATCGCCGCAAACGGGGTCTGGCCGCGGACGAGTTGCCCGCGGCGCTCGGCATTGAACCGGTCGGGGTCACCGGGGGCATCGGCCATGAACCGCTGATTGCCTTCGATCAGCCATCCCAGGGCCTGAGCGGGATCCACCATCGGGAAGCTCCTTATGTTCTAACGTTTGCCCGTGTACCGCATCGCGCGGCACCCGATACTACGGCACGGCGAAGGCTTCGGGCGCATCAGAGGCGACCCTGGCGCTGCAGCCACACCACACGCTGCTGGAAGCGATCGCGCCACGCCGCCGCCAGCTCCGGCATCTCGGCGGCCAGGGCCATACGCTCCGGATCCGCCTGCGGCTCGCGATGCAGCGCCCAGAGTTCATCCATCGTCAGCCGCTGCGGGTGGCTCGTGCACCGCTCCAGGGCCGCCCCCGGCTCGACCGTACCCGGCTCGATGACCCGGTAGAGCCAACCGGTCCGCCCGGTCTCGACCATGGTCCGCGCCATGCGCTCGACGTCGAACCGGCGATCCACCTTCCAGCAGGGCAGCCGCGGCTGCGATACCTCGATCAATGCCGCACCGAGACGGAAACGATCCCCCACGGCGACATCGCCCTCCAGCCACCCTTCGGTGGACAGGTTCTCGCCGAACGCCCCGGGAACAAAGCGGTGCGCCGCCGTCGGGAACCGTTGCGACCACCACGGCAGATGCTCGGCAGGATAGTGATTGACGGCCCGCTCGGGGCCACCGTGGACGCGCCGGTCGGCGTGGTGATCCCCTTCCAGGCCCTCCGGCCCCAACCAGCAGGCGGCGGCAATCTCCTGCTTGTAGAAGCCCGTGGGATGGCGATCCGGCGGCAGCGCCCCCGGCCCACCGGCGAAGACCCGCGCGTTCGTCGTCACGGGGCTCTACCCTCCTCGCAGTAGGCCCGATCCAGTGCCGCCCAGAGGGCCGCAAGGGCCAGGATATCGTCGCTGTTATGACGCACCACGGCCGGCAGCTGTCGCGGATCGCCCCGTTGTAGGAAATCGAGCCAGGCCGCCGGCGCCTCGGCACCGGGCAGATCGTCGAGCCGCTCGTGACCGAGGAGCCGGCGCTCAGCGGTCGCCAGGCGGCAATTGGGCCAGCGGCTGCGGAAGATCCGCCGTGTCGGATGCAGCAGATCCAGGTGCTCCCGGTTGTCCAGGCCCAAGTCGACCCCGTGGAGCCGCGCACGGCTCTTGAGCAACGGGGCATCGAAGGACTTCCCGTTATAGGTCACCAGTGCCTGCGTCTCATCCAGCACCTGGCCCAGCCTCGCCAGCAGCGCCGGCTCGCCGCTGAACCCGGTCAGCAGCCAGTGGCGCACTGTCAGGCCGCCGCCCCCCAGACTGCCGACGCCGATCAGGAACACCACGGTGCCGGCCCCGCCCGCCAACCCGGTGGTTTCCGTATCCAGCAGCAGCGCCCGCTGCGGGTCCAGCCCGCCCCCCTCCGGCACCCCATCCAGGCGCCCCGCGAGCGGTGCCAAGGGCTGCTGCCCGTAGGCCGTCTCCAGCCCAACCACGCGCTCGACTTCGACCAGCCCGGGCGCGCACACTGCACCACCAAGCTGCTCGGCCACCGCCTGATCACCGGGGCGCTGACCACCGGCTCGCGACGCCGAGCGCCGCTGTCGCGTTTGGACACGCGCCAGGCGCTCGCGCACCCCCGGTGTCGCCGGCTGCTCCGGCGACACCGCCGCCGGACGCCCACCGGCCTGGGCCCGCAGCCGGTCGATCCGCTTGGACAGGCTCACTGCTTCGCTTCCCTCCCTCGAGTCAACGCAGGCGCTCCAGCCCCCGTTCCAGCGAGGCGCTCGATACCTGGCCGGTGTGGGAGTCGACCAACTGGCCGTGTTCATCGTAGAAGAAGGTGGCGGGCAGACCGCGGGTGCCGGTGGCATCACTCCAGCGCTGGTGCGGATCCATCAGGATGTTCTCCAGCGATGGCGCATGCTCTTCCAGGTAGCCCTGCACCCGACCGGCATCCTCGCCCTGGTTGACGAAGACGAACTTGACGCCATCCTCGCGTTCCTGCGCCTGCTCGAAGACTGGCTTCTCCTGCTGGCAGGCCGGGCACCACGTCGCCCATAGATTGACCACCACGGGCTGGCCGGTCTCATCGATCAGGCTGAGCAGATCCGTGCGCTCGCCCTCCAGGGTGCTCACCGCTACCTCCGGCGCCGATCGGGATTGCTGATCGATCACCAGCAGCGGGCCCGCGGTCACTCCCCAGACGATGCCGCCGGCGACCACCGCCGTCGTCAGGGCCCGGCGCTGCTGGGGAACCCGCCAGAAACGCCAGACCAGGTAGGCCAGACCGGCGACAACACCACCGAGGGGATCGAAGCCGCCGTCGCGGATATCCACCACCCCCCAGAGGCTGTCGAAGCTCTCCCAGTAGTGGACGACGAACAGCAGCCGCGCCCCCACCAGCCCAACCAGGACCAGGCTGAACAGGCTGTCGCTGACCCGCACACCGCTGCGCCGAGCGGCCAGGCCACCGGCGACCAGGGCGACGGCCAAGGCCAGAACAAGCAGGATCTGTCCGATGGAGAGCACAAGGGGGCCCAGCGCCACCGTCTGATTCAGGACACTCATGGGCGGACGACTCCGGTTGAATGGGGAAAAAACTCCTCGATGGCCTCCTCCAGGGCGAACACGTGCCGATCCTCCTCGCCCAGGGCGCGCAGGGCCCGCGCCAGCTCGATCAGGTAGTCGCGGTTGGGACCGCTCGGACCGCTGCAGCTGGCAATCTGCCGGGCCATCTCCGGAATCGGCGCAGGCCCGAGGAACGCCGGGTTATCCGCGGTAGCGATGTAGACCAGCCCCCGACCCTCGCCGCCATCCAGAAACCGCAGCGGCGTGGTCAAGCGGAGGTAGCCGTTCTTCTCACGCAGATCCAGCGGTCCCAGGGCCTCGGGCGGGATCCGGTAGGCCATGCCGACACAGCGCACCCCCGGGGCTTCGATCAGGGTGGCCACCCGCCCGGGCGCCTCCGGCGTACCCCGGTGATCGTGGGAGCCCTGCCAGAAACGGCGCTTCCAGCCGTGGATAGCAGCCGGACGGCACTCGAAGTACGGGAAATCGGCCTTGTAGATCAGGGAACCGTATCCGAACAGCCAATGATGGCCCTGATCGGGGAGTGGCTGGTGCTGCCGGTTGATCGCCCTAGTATCCGCAACCATGCCGTCGAGGATACCAGACCTTCGCCGCCGCACTCTGCCCGCCTCGGGCGATCTACCCCGCGCCGAAGAGCCGGGGAGTGACCTGTGCGGCCGGCTCCGGGCGCGCGAAGAAGAACCCCTGGCCCAGCGGGCAACCTTCATGCAGCAGGATATCGCGCTGCTCACGGGTCTCGATGCCCTCGGCGAGCACCGAGAACCCCAGGCTAACGCCGAGATCGATGATTGCCCGGTTGATCTTGATCTGGGTCGCATCCGACGGCAGGCCCCGCACGAAGGAGCGATCGATCTTGAGCTGGTCGATGGGCAGACCGCGCAGGTAGCTCAACGACGAGTACCCCGTACCAAAATCATCCAGGGCGATCAGCACGCCCCGGGCGCGCAGGGCCTCGAGCTGGGCCACCACCGTGCGATCCTGCTCCATCAGGACGCTCTCGGTGATCTCCAGCGCCAGCACCTCGGGCGGGACACCGGCGTGCGCCAGGGCATGCTCCACATCGTCGACCAGGCCGCCGCCGACGAGCTGCGGTGCCGAGACGTTCACGCCGACGCGGCCGAACGCCAACCCGGCATCCCGCCAGGCCCGCGCCTGCTCGCAAGCCTGGCGCAGCACCCAGCGGCCCAGCTCGCCAATAAGCCCCACCCGCTCGGCAACCGGCACAAACTGCGCCGGAGAGACCCAACCACGCTCCGGATGCTCCCAGCGCAGCAGCGCCTCGGCCCCGACCCAGCGGCCACTGCTCAGCTCCGTCTGCAGCTGGAAGTGCAGCGCCAGCGCATTCGACTCCATGGCCTGCCGCAACTGCGAGCCGAGCTCCAGGCGCTCGCGGGCCTCGGTCGTCAGCTCCTCGCTGAAGAAGCGCAGACTGACGCCCTCCTGACGGGCCTGGTACATGGCGGCATCGGCCTGCTGCACGAGCTGCGCCGCGGAAGCGGCCGGCTCCGGATAGCTGCTGACCCCCACGCGCAGGTGGATGGGCACCTCCTGGCCCTGCACCTCGAACGGCGCCCCGGTCACCTCGAGGAAGCGACGGGCCAGCTCGGTGGCGTCACCGGCGGTCCGCAACCGGGGGAGAACGACGGCAAACTCGTCCCCGCCGAGCCGCGCGACCTGCACCGGGCCGCACAGTTGCGAGGGCACATGAACCTCGCTAAGCCGCTGACCCAACCGTTTGAGCACGTCATCACCGGCCTGGTGGCCATAGCTGTCGTTGATCGTCCGGAAGTCGTTGACATCGATGACCACCAGCCCCAGGGGCGCCCAGGGCGGAAGCGCCTCGAGAGTGCGGGCCAGGCGATCCTGGAAGAGCATACGGAGCGATTCGCGGTTGGTGACGTCGTGGAGGTTGATCACCCACGCGCTCCTGCCTTCCCAACCGATGGGCTGGGCGCCCATCTCCACCGTCCGTAAGCCACCCCCGGGGGCAAACAGCTCGACCTGCTGCGGCGCCCCCTGGGGAATCGCCTGGCCGAACCAAGCCCCGACCAGCGCCTGCGGATCCTGCCCGAGAAACCGCCCGGCAGCCGCGTTGGCATAGAGGATGCGACCCTCCGTATCGACGATCACGATCCCCTCTGCGGTGCTGGCCAACAACTGGTGGTACTGCCAGTCGCGCTCGTGCAGGGCCTCGCGAACCGCTTCGCGCTCCGTCACATCCTCCAGGATGTGCAGCGAGTAGGCGTAGCGACCCGCCTCGTCCACCACCGGGTAGGCCCGCGACTGCAGGATCTCGCCCGCGTCCAGGACAAGGTCACAGCACGGCTCCTGCGGGGCGACATCAGCGGAACGCGCAGCTGCGAAGGCCCGCATCCCCGCGGCACAGCGGGGTAGCGGCCCCTCGCGCACGGGGAACACCTCCCAGTAGCAGCGTCCCAGCGCCTCATCGGCCCGGCAGCCGGCCCGCTCCAGATAGGCGGCATTGGCGCCGAGGATGCGGTACTCCCGGTCGTGGACAAAGGCCGCATGGGCAATCGCCTCAATCGGGACCGGCCAGCCCGCCACTCCCTGCTGTCGCTTATCGCGCCCCATCACCTCCACCAGAGGGTCGCCGTCGCCCGACCGGCCGGCACCGGGAGGACGGCCCGCCGCCATCGAACCGGTTCAAGGATAGCCGCGCGGTGTGCAGCAGCACGCCCTTCAGGGCGAACACCCCCGCAGCCGCAAGCACCACACCCCACGCCATCGCGTCCATTCCGCCCTCGCACTCAACCCAGCGCGCGTACACCGTCGACAATCACCGCGACAGCCGACAGCGTACACAGAATCAGGAGAATCGGTCGAATCCGGCCGGCATCCACCCAGTGGAGGATCGACCCAGAGATCCACAGCCCCAGCAACGCCGCCGGCGTAACAGCCAGGGAGAGCATGAGTTCGTCGTGGCCGAAATACCCCAGCAGGACCATCCCCAGCAACGAGACCACCGAGCCGACCAGGAAATACCCCCCCAAATTGGCCCGGATATGCGGTCCCCGGGCGTGCTGATAGAGCAGTGCCATCGGCGGACCGCCCACCGAGGTCGCCGTACCCATGAAACCGGAGAGGAACCCGGCCCCCAGAAGCCGGTTGCGGGTCGGGCGGATATCCCCGGGCAGCAGGCTGACCACCACACCCAACAACACCGCCACCCCGAGAACCAGCGACAGCATCCACTGCGATGCCACCGCAAGCAGCCCAAAGGCCGCCACCATCCCCGGCATGCGTCCGATCACCGCGGCCCCGAGTTCGCCGATGGCCAGCCCCGCCCGATTGCGCCAAAGGATGATCGCCGAGATGACCATGGCCACGAAGAGCACTGGTCCCGGGACAAAGGCCGGGTCGATGAGAAACAGCAGCGGGGCAGCGAAGATCGCCAGCCCGAAGCCCAAGCCCCCCTGGAGCAGACTGCCAATGGCCACCAGCAGGGAAGCGAGCGCGAGTTCGAGGGGAGGCAGGGGCAAGAACGGACTCCGGCGGCTTCGTGAAGGCGGAAGTCTATCACCCCGCCACGCGGGGACGCCGGACGCCGCCGGGGGTCAGCGCACCATCAGCCGCCGGACCCAGCGGTGAATCCTGCGCCCGTAGGGCGGCTCGACCAGGCGCGCGCTGTTCCACCGCCCCTTGCGCAGGACCGCTTTCTCGTTCGAGAACGTCCGGAAGCCTTCGAAGCCGTGATAACGCCCCATCCCCGACGCCCCCACACCGCCGAAGGGCAGGTTGTCCTGGGCTACATGGAGCACGGTGTCGTTGATACACACCCCACCGGAGTGGCTACGATCGAGCACCTGTTGCTGACGGCGGCGATCGTGCCCGAAGTAGTAGAGCGCCAGCGGGCGCGGTCGCGCGCGGATGTAGGCCAGCGCCTGTTCCAGGTCCGCCACGGTGACCACGGGCAGCACCGGACCGAAGATCTCCTCCTCCAGCACCCGCGCGGAAGCCGGGGCATCCAGCACCAGCCAGGGAGGCATACGACCCGACTCTGGGGCGTTTTCGACCGCCTCGGCCATGGACACCAGCTCCGCACCCTGCTCCCGGGCATCGGTGAGCAGCGCCTCCAGACGCTCGCGGTGCTGACGGGTGATCACAGCGGCGTAGTCGGGATTGTGCAACGGATCGGGATAGAGGCGCGTAGCCGCCCGGCGCAACGCGTCCACCAGGGCGTCACGCCGATCCGGCGTGCACAGCACATAGTCCGGCGCAATGCAGGTCTGGCCCGCATTGAGCAGCTTGCCGTAGGCGATCCGCCCGGCCGCCGTATCGAGATCGGCGTCCCCATCGACGACCGCCGGCGACTTGCCCCCCAACTCCAGGGTCACCGGGGTGAGGTGGGCCGCCGCGGCGGCCATCACCTGGCGTCCCACGGCGGTGGAGCCAGTAAAGAGCAGATGATCGAAAGGCAGCGCCGCGAACGCCCGGCTCACCGACTCACCACCCTCAACCACGGCCACCTCCTCGGCGGAGAAGGCCTGACGAATCACGCTGCCGAGCACCGCGTTGGTCGCCGGCGTCAGCTCGGAGAGCTTGAGCAGCACCCGATTACCCGCCGCCAGCGCCCCGGTCAGCGGGCTCAGGGCCAGGTAGACCGGGTAGTTCCACGGCACCATGATGCCCACCACACCCAAGGGCTGATGGACGACCTGCGCGGAGGCCGGCTGCATCAACGGATGGGGCCAGCGCCGGCGGGGACGCATCCAGCGGCGCAGGTGGCGCTGCGCGTGGCGGATCCCGGTCAGCGCCGGCAGCAGGTCCACGGTGGTCGACTCCTCCACCGAGCGCCCCCCGAAGTCCTCGTCCAGCGCCGCCGTCAACGCCTCCCGATGGTCGAGCACCGCCCGCCGCAGCCGATCCAGTCGCCCCCGGCGCACCGCCAGACTAGGGGCCGGATCCGCGGCGAAGGCCTGGCGCTGGCGATCCAGCAACGTCTGCAACTCCGCGGCTTGATCCTCCGGCATGGGGGTATGTTCGCCCATCCTGTCTCCGCCTCTTCTCCGTTCAGGGGCACCGTGGGCCGTTCGCGGTGCCGTCCCGGTTGGCCAGCCCAGCGGGCCTTTCAACCGGCTGAAGCCGACTCATTATCTCCCGCACCTGCGCCAGATCCAGGTAGCGCGGCACGGCATAGGTCCAGCGCACCTCGGCGCAGGCGGCGCGGGCCAGCGCAGGGAGGTCGGCCTGCCCGAGCCCTTCGAAGGCGTCGGGAATACCGAACAACCGGTTGAACTCATGCAGGCGTCGGATCAAGGCCGCCGCGGGGGCACCGCTGTCACCTACCCCAACTGGATCGGCAAGCTGGGCAAGGCGACCCTCTCCCGCGGACCGGTAGGCCTCCAGAACCAGAGGCAACGTCGCGGCGACCACTTCCCCGTGCGGACGGCCACACCACGGCCCCACCTGGTGCGCGATGGCGTGGGCATAGCCGATCCCCGCCACAGTGCAGGCGCGGCCAGCCAGGTGCGCCCCCCGGGCCAGAGCCTGCCGGGCCTCCAGGTCCTTACCCTGGCGCCATGCAGCCTCCAGATTGCCGCTTACCAGTCGCACCGCTTCTCGCGCATCATGGTCGGTCTGCCGCGTCGCGTTGCGTGACAGATATGCCTCCACGGCGTGGCTCAGGGCATCCAGGCCCGTGATTGCGGTCCAGTAAGGCGGCAAACCGGTCATCAGATGGGCGTCGAGGGCAGCGGCCCGAGGCAACAGGCGCAGGTCCATGGCGGCACGTTTGCCGACCTGCCGGGTATCGTCGCGCACGACGGCCCCCACCGTGACCTCGGAACCTGAGCCGGCGGTGGTCGGCGCGGCGTAAAGAGGCAGCATCCCCCGGCGGACCCGCAACAAACCGGTCAGCTCGGCCACGCTGCGGTGGTTTCGGGCACGCGCGGCGATCAATTTGGCAGCATCCAGCACCGAGCCGCCGCCCAGGGCCAGGATGGCCTGGCCATCCATCTCCTGCTGGACCGCCAGCCCGGCCTCGACCTGCGTCACGGAAGGCTCGGTGACAATGCCATTATATTGGACGACCTCGATCCCCTGTTGCTCCAGATCGGTGACCACCGGTGCCACCACGCCCTTTCGCAACAGCTCAGGATCGGTCACTACCAACACGCGGCGGTGACCAACCTGAGCGATGTGCCGACACAGGGCCCCGACCGAACCCGGCCCCTCGAAAACCAGCGGCCAACGAAACGGCAGGAGCGCCACAAAGGCCTTGAATCCAGCCATGTAGGCGTGATGCAACGCCGCCTCGAGTCTTGCAGCCCCCATCAACGTCACGAACTCATTAGAACCCGCGCAGCAGCGTATTCGGCAGATCGTTCATGACTAACCGCGCTCAGCGCGCTCATTGCAGGGCCCCGCTTGCATCCGGGTCCGCGGCCGGGCCGCTGCCCATCAGCAGCTCAAGCACCGTCAGCGCCGCAGCCCGCGGCGACTGCCCGCGGGTCTCCTCTGAGGCCAGCACCGGCCCCACACAGGCCGGACAGCCGTGGGTGCAAGCGCACCCCTGGACCAGGTCGTGCGCATCGGCCACCACGGCGGCCCGCTGGTCGAACAGCGGCGCCGAGAGCCCCACACCCCCCGGGTAGTTGTCGTAGAGGAAGACCGCCGGCTGGAACCGCTCGGCCTCCTCAACCCCGCGCACCTCGCCGCTGGCATCCCGGAGCTGGCCGCGCCCGCGTGGACCGGTGACGGCGAACCACTCGGCGTCCCCATCGCCCACGGCACGGCCCAGATCACCGGGCTCGGACATCAGGCGCAGCGCCGCCACGTGGTGCAGGGCGTAGGCCGCGCCGAGGAACCCATCCAGCGCGCGGTGGCGCGTCTGGAAGGCCCGCTCCAGCGCACCCGGCTCGATGGTCCACCAGGCCGCCGTGGTGTGCATCTCCTGATCGGGGAGTTCGATCTCCCCGAAGCCGATGTTCTCGTGGGTGTAATAGCGAATCTTCTTGTAACCGGCGATGCGCCGGACCAGGTGCACCTCACCGTGGGCGGCCTCGGCATCGCCACCGCGCTGGCCCTCGAAACGCTCGAGGATCTTGAGCCGGCTGTAGTCGATGGCATCGGTGTAGTAATCGGCCCGCGTCTCCCGGACGTAGGCCTTGCGGCCGTCCCAGTCGAGACGCTCCACCTGGTAGGGGCGCGCCTGGATCATATAGATGGCGCCCTCGTAGAGCGTCATCGGTGCGGCGGTGTAGTCCACCTCGGCGATCACCCGCTGGGCGCCGTCGGTGGTGTCGATGACCACGAAGTTGCCGTCGGCCACCGAGCGCAGGCTGACCTCGCTGGCCGGGTAGCTGTCCGCCACCCAGTGCCAACGCTCACCCTCGCGGTGGAGCACCCCCTGCTCGACCAGGTAGTCGAGCAGCTCCTCCAGATCCTCGCCGCCGAAGGTCTCGCCGCGGCGAAAGGGGAGCTCGAAGGCGGCGCAGCGCACGTGATCGAGCAGGATCAGCAGCTGGTCCGGGTCGATGCGCGCGTGCTCCGGCGAGGCACCCAGGAAGAAGTCCGGGTTGCGGACCATGTACTGATCCAGCGGCTCGCTGGTGGCCACGACGATGCCCAGCGCGGTGCGGTTGCGCCGCCCGGCCCGGCCGAGCCGCTGCCAGGTGCCGGCGATGGTCCCTGGGTAGCCGTTGAGCACCGCCACGTCGAGGCTGCCGATATCCACCCCGAGCTCCAGCGCCGAAGTGGCCACCACGCACTCGACGTCACCGGCGCGCAGGGCCTGCTCGGTCTGCCGGCGCTCGGTGGGCAGGTAACCGCCTCGGTAGGCGGCCACCCGCGGTGGCCGGCGCGGGTCCTTGTCGAAGACGTCCTTCAGATACTTGGTCAGCACCTCGACCATCAGCCGGCTGCGGGCAAAGAGGATGCTCTTCAGGCCACTGCGCACGGCCAGACGCGCGATGCGGGTGGTCTGCGAGCGCGCCGAGGCACGGATCCCCAGATCGGGGTCGATCACCGGTGGGTTCCACAGCAGCAGCCGCTTCTCTCCGGCCGGGGCGCCGCTTTCGGTGATGGCCTCGACGCCTGACTCACCGATCAACCGCCCGGCCAGCTCGCCCGGGTTGGCGATGGTCGCCGAGGTGAAGATGAAGACCGGATCAGCCCCGTAGAAACGGCAGATGCGCCGCAACCGCCGGAACAGATTGGCCACGTGGGACCCGAACACTCCCCGATAGGTGTGCACTTCGTCCACCACCACGTAGCGCAGCTGCTCGAACAGCTGCGCCCACTTGGTGTGGTGGGGCAGCACTCCCTGGTGGAGCATATCCGGATTGGAGACGACGATATCGCCCTTGGTCCGCACCGCCTTGCGGGCATCCCCCGGAGTGTCGCCGTCGAAGGTAAAGGCGCGCAGCCCCAGCCCGCCGGCCTGATTGAGCTCGTGCAACTCGGCCACCTGATCCTGGGCCAGCGCCTTGGTGGGAAAGAGGTAGAGGGCCTTGCCACCGCCGGTCAGCGCCTCGTGGAGGACCGGCAGGTTGTAGCAGAGCGTCTTGCCCGAGGCGGTCGGGGTGACCACCACCGTATGCCGCCCGGCGCGGATCCGCTCCCACGCCTGGCGCTGATGGCTGTAGAGCTGCTCGATACCGCGCTGGCGCAGCGCTGTGGCCAGGGCCGTGGCCAGCTCCTCGGGCAATCCCGCAGTGCGCGCCGGACGGGCGGGCAACACCAGCTCGCCGGCGATCCGCTCGCGGTAACGCCGCTGCAGCCGCCCGGCCAGCCCGCGGACCGGATCCTGCTCACCCTCTGTGCGCTTGGCCAACGTCTCTCCCCCACAACGGCTCACCCCCGGCGCGCTCCGAGCCTAAGCACTGCACCCGGCGGCGTAAACGGATTCAGCCGAGGACCACCTCGTGCGCTTGCAAGGCCGCCAGATAATCGCCAACGACCTGCGTACGCAGCCGCTTATCAGGCACCTCTCCTCGATCCAGGGCCGCCCCGGCAGCGATGGAGCGCTCCGGCTGCGCCTCGGCGAGAAAGCGCGAGGCCACCGCCCGGTGCGGATCGAACTGCTCCGCACGGCCGCGCTGCAACGCCCGCTCCAGGCGTGGATCCTGGGGATGCACCAGGTAAAGGCGCTGCTGAGCCCGGGTCACCGCCACATAGAACAGGCGCCGCTCGGCCTCCAGATCCGCCGCCGTGGCCTCACCGGCGCCGTAGGGAAAGGTCCCCTCCGCCAGCCCGGGGACGATCACCACGGGCCACTCCAGCCCCTTGGCCCGGTGGATGGAGGTCACCCGCACGGCCTGCTCGGGGGGCGCATCCTGCCACTGCGCCGAGCGGGCGATGAGCTCGTCGCAGCGCTCCAGGAACTCGGTCAGTCCCCAACCGCCACTGGCCGCGAACCGGCGCAGGGCGTCGACCATCATGGTCCGGTCGGTGGCCGTCTCGGCGCTGGGCGAACCACTGGCGATGGCCTCATAGAGCGACAGCTCGGTGACGATCTCATCGAGGACATCGGCCACCGGATCGTCGCGCCGGAATGCCCCCAGGGCTTCCAGAGAGGCCATCCGCTGGCGCAGCCGCCGCCCCTTCCAGCGGGGCAGATCCCCGGCGGCACGTGAGAGGCTGCGGGTCAGCGGCAGGCGGGCATCGGCATAACCGTGCGCGACCGTCTGCGCCTCCGGCCGGCGCAGACCGGCCACCGGCAGCATCAGCATCTCGGTAAGCAGCTCCCGCGGGCCGGCACCATCGGGCAGCGGCTCGCGCAGCATTCCGGCGGCATACCGCAGGTAACCGAGGAGCGCCCGGATCTCGCGACGCTGGAAGAGCCCGGCGCGCCCCTCCAGACGCAGCGGCACGCCGGCCTCCAGCAGCTCCAGCTCCAGCGGCGCGGCCAGGCTGTAGAGCCGGACCAGGACCGCCACATCGGAAAGACGTCCACCGGCGGCGCGGTGCTCGGCGAGGATGCGCCGGTAGAGTTCCGGATCGCTGTCGGTACACCGGCGCACCTCGGTGGCCGGATTATCGGGCGCCGCCAGGCAGAGCTTGCCGTCCCGCTGTCGGTTGCGCACCACCGAGTGGTTGCCCAGCAACGCCACGGTGTGGCCGAAACGGAAGGTGTGCGGCAGGGTGTAGCTGGCGGCACCGGGGAAGTCCTCGTCGAAACGGCGCACGATGTACTCCGGCCGCGCCCCGCGCCACTGGTAGACGCACTGATCCGGGTCACCGACGACCATCACCGCAGCCCGCTCACCGGCGATGCAGCGGATCAGCTGCTGCTGCGCCTCGTTGACGTCCTGATACTCGTCGATGATGACGTGATCGAAGTGATTCCGGAAGCGCCGGGCCAGGGCCTCGTCGGCCAACAGAGCCTGGACTGGCTCGTGGATCAAGTCATTGAGAAGGCGCAGCTGCTGGTCGTCGCGCAGGGCCTCGAAGCGCCGGTAGGCCTCGAGATAATGGCCCGGCAGCGACGTGCCCAGCAGGGCGGGGGCCTCGGCATGGATGACGGACGCCTCGCGGGTATCGGCCTTGACCACGTCGACGAAGGCCAGGAAGGCATCGACGGCATCGTCTTCCACCGCCTCCGCCTCGTCCCGATCCTCCAGCGCGGCCTCCAGCGCATTGCGCGCCAGCTTGCGGGCGACCCAGTCGGCACTCTCGAGCCGGCGCCGTGGCACCACCCCCTCGGCCTCGAGCCGCTGGAGCAGCCGGTAGCCCGCGCTATGGAAGGTCTGTACCGAGACCCGCGCCGGCGAGCCGGCCTCGCGGATGGCCACCGTCAAGCGACGCTCGAAGTCCTCCCGGGCCGAGCGGTTGAACATCAGGACCCGGATTCGTGCCGGGTCCGCGCCGCGGCGCAGCAACTCGATCACCCGGGCCACCAGGGTCGCCGTCTTGCCGGACCCGGCCGCAGCGCTCACCCGGGCGTGCCCACCCGGGTGCTCGATGACCTGCCTCTGTTCGGGGGTGAATGCCACGGTCTAGCGCGGCCTTAGCACAAGCCGCCCCGGCTCGACCCGCACCTCCGCCGGGACCCGACCCAGGACCCTCCCGGTGGCGCTGTCGCGCTCGATCTCGTAGACCGGGGTCCGCTCCAGGTGTTCGCCGACCAGGCCGACCACCGGATCGACGAGTTCCGTCACCTCGCCGTTGAACCAGCGCGACTCCACCCGGCTGGTCACCAGTTCCAGCTCCCGGACGTAGACCGCACCGGCCTCATGGTCATAATCCGGCAGGCCGCGCAGGCGCAGCGCCACGCCCGCGGACTCCTGCCCCATGAGCAGGTCCACGCCGGCACGCCCCAGGATATCAAGCTGGATTCGGTCCGGCGCCTCTTCCGGACCCAGGGTGACATCGGCGGTGCGCACCGAGAAGTCGAAGGCCGCTAGCGGGCTCTGCAGACGCACATCCCGCAGCGCTTCCAACCGGGTATCGAGGTGGGCCTGGACCTCGTCCTGCTCCACCGAATAGCTAACCAGCTGCGCGCAACCGGACAGGACCGGGAGCGCCAACACGAAAAGCATGCGGCACAGCGCTCCGCTCAGGGATCGCCGACGGTTCACCAGAGCCACCTCCTTCTGCGCGGCGAGGGCCGGCGCTGGACGGCGCGAGGCACGTCCGGCACCACGGACGCACCTAGTATAAAGGCTTTCGGCCAGGAGGCGGGCCCCGCGGGCGGGTGGTCGTCCTTGACCACCCCGCCCCAGGCCCCTACATTCGGCGGGATTCACCGCGGATCTCCCTATCCGCCCCTATCGGGCTCTCACGCCGTTGCTCGGGGTGGCTCGGCAAGCTCCCTTTGCCGAATGCGGGGTTAACGATACCCGCCCCGCGATCCCCCGCGCATGCGACACCTCTGATGGATGCATCTTCCTGCATCCGTTTGTCGACAAGCGCTGCTTGCCGCTTGCGGGTGTTAGCATAAATGGGTTTCCACCACATAATGGGAAAACCGTGCCCGCGCGCATTCTTGCCATCGGCGATCTGCACTTGGGGCGCCGCCCGAGCCGCATCCCCTCGACCATCGATCCGGCCGGCCGTCTGACCCCGGCGGCTGCCTGGGCCATGTGCGTGGAGCGTGCCGTGCGGGACGGTGCCGACGCCGTCCTGCTGGCCGGAGACGTCGTTGAGGACAGCGACGACCTCTATGAGGCGTTCCCCGATCTGCGCAGCGGCGTGGAGCGCCTGGCTGCCCACGGCATCCCGGTCGCCGGCGTCTCCGGGAACCACGACGGCGACGTCCTACCCCGCCTGGCCGAGAGCCTCCCGGCCTTTCAACTGCTCGGTCACAACGGCACCTGGGAAACCGTCGAAATCGGCGGGGTGGAGATCCTCGGCTGGTCCTTCCCCGGCACCACCGCCCCCGACAGCCCCCTGGCGCACCCTGTCCCGCGGCGGACCGGCACCCGGCCACGCATCGGCCTGCTCCACTGCGACCGGGACCAGACCGGCAGCCGCTACGCGCCGGTGCGCTCGGCGGATCTGGAAGCCGCGGACACCGACGCCTGGCTGCTTGGCCACATCCACCGTCCGGACATGCTGAGCGGCCCCCGGCCCATCGGCTATCTAGGCAGCGTGCTCGGCCTCGACCCCGGCGAACCGGGCGTCCGCGGCCCCTGGTGGATCCAGGTCGACGGTCCCGGGCGCATCGAGGCCGAGCATGTCCCGCTGGCCCCGCTGCGCTGGGAGTCGCTGGCGGTCAGCGCCGACAGCATCGACCACGCCGATGAGCTCCACCCACGGGTGATGGCGGCGCTTGACGCCCTCCACCTGGAGCTGAGCCGCAACGGCGCCGAAGCCCAGGCGGTGGGTTGCCGGCTGCAGATCACCGGGCGCCCCGCACCCGGTGCCGGAATCGAGGCGCGCCTGCAGGAGACCGGTCTGGCCGAGCTCCACGAGGTGCGCGATGGGGTCCACTACTTTGTCGAGGCCGTGCGCATGGCCACGGAGCCAGCGCTCGACCTGGAACGCCTGGCACAGGGCAGCGATCCGGTTGGACTCCTGGCACGGCGCCTACTGATCCTGCGGCGCCAGCCGGGCGATGCCGAGCGTGCCGAACTGATCCGCCGCGCCCGGCCGGAACTCGAGGCGGTCGCCCGGCAGCGCACTTTCTGGGGGCTGGAGTCTCCCCGCCTGGACGAGGCGCGCATCGCCGAAGCCCTCGAACAGGCTGCCCGCCAGGCCCTGGAGCGCCTCCTGGCCCAGGACCGGGAGGCCGCATCGTGAGACTGCGCCGGCTGCGAATCCTGCGCCTGCCCGGCATCGATCCGGGCTTCACCGTCGAGGATACCGCCGACGGGCTGCAGCTGATCGTCGGCCCCAATGCCTCGGGCAAGAGCAGCCTGATCCGTGCCCTTCGCGCCCTGCTTGAGCCGGGGCGGCGCATAGCGGGCACGGTGCACCTGGAAGCCGACGTGGAAACGGCCGCCGGACCCATGCAGGTCACCCGGGTCGGCGACCGGGTCACCTGGTACCGCGACGGCGCCCCGGCCGATCCGCCGGCCCTGCCCCCGCCCCACCTGCTCGGTTGCTACGCCCTGCAGGTGGAAGGACTGACCGATCCGGGGGCCACCGACGCCGAAATCGGCCGAGAGCTGGTCCGCGAACTCGCCGGCGGGTATGACCTGGCGGCGCTGACCGCCCAGAACGGCCCGTTCCACCTCAAGCGCAACCACGGCGATGCCGAGGCCCGCGCCCTGGAACGGGCGCGCAAGGAGTGGCGGGAGCGGCGCCATGAACACGAGAACCTGATCGCCGACGAGCAGCGCCTGGCGGAGCTCGAGGCGGAGTACCGCGCCGCCGAGCAGGCCCGACACGAGGCCGAGCAGCTGCGCCAGGCCGGCGAACTGGCGGCGGCGCGGACCGAGCTGCGACGCATCGACGACCAGCTGGCGCACTTCCCCACCGGGATGGACCACCTGCACGGCGACGAACTCCAGCGCCTGGAGCAGGAAGAGGCGGCCCGGGACCGCATCCACACCGAGCAGGAGAAACTCGCCGAGGCGGAACAGGCCTGCGCCCGGCAGCTGGCCGATACCCGCCTGCCCGATGCCGCCCCCGACGCTGAGACCCTGCAGCGCCACCGGCAGCTGCTGCGCGAACTCAGCGAACGCGAGCGGGAGGGCCGCCAGGCCGAGGAGGATGCTGCCGCCGCCCGGCGGCGGCAGCAGGAGATCGCCGAGGCCCTCGGCGCCCCGGAACCCGCCGCCGTGCGCATCGACCCGGCGGCGCTGCGCACCCTGGAGGAGCAGCTGGAGCCGTACCAGCGCGCGGAGGCGGAGCTAACCGCCCTGGAACGGGAGCTGACCCGCCTCGCCGATCCGGACCATCCCCGCCTGCCCCGGGCCGAAACGGTGCGCGCCGGACGGCGCGAGCTGATCCACTGGCTCAGCGCCCGCCAGCCGACCCGCCCCGGCATCCTCGCCGGCACGGCCGGCGTGCTGGGCATGGGCGCCCCGCCGGCGCTGGTCGGCACCCTCTTCTGGCTCGAGCCGCAGTGGCAGTGGCATCCCGGTTGGGTGGCGGCCGCCGTCGGTACCACCGCAGCCCTGATCTACGCCGCCAGCGCGGTCCTGCGTGCGCCTCAGGCCGACGCGCTGCGCGATGCCGCCCGGCGACGCTACCCGACCGAGCTCCCCCAGCCCCGCACCTGGGAACACGAGGCCGTCGGCTCCTGCCTGGAACAACTCGACGCCCTGCTCCACGCCGCGGAGCGGCGCGAACAGCACAACCAGCGCGCCGCCGAACAGCAACGGTGCAAGCGCGAGCTGCAAGGCCTGCGCGAGGATCTCTCGCGCCGCGCCCGCCAGCTCGGCGGCGACGGCAACCGGCTGGCAGCGAGCACCCTGCACTACCTGCAGAGCCTACGCGACTGGAACCAGGCCGCCGCCGACCGGGCCGAGGCCGAAGCCCGGCGCGAGGCGCGCCGCAACGAGGCCGAGCGCCTGCGCACCGAGATCGGCGACTTCCTGAAGACCTGGCAGTCCTTGCCTCCAGATGGCGGTGACGACGTCGAGGCCCTGATTGCCGCCGTCGACGCGCTGGCCAACCGGGCGCAGCAGCGCACCGAGGCACTGCGCCAGCAGCAGGACCTGGAGCGCTGGCGGGCCGATCTGGCTCGACAGACCGAGGAGCGGCGCCAGGCCATCGAACAGCTCTTTGCCCGCGCCGGGATCACCGACCAGGATCGGGACACGCTGCACCGGCGACTGGAGCAGCGCCCGGAGTGGCAGCAGCTCCAGGAACAGCGCCGTCAGTGGCAGGCCGAAGAGCAGGCCGCCCGCCGCGCCCTGGCCGACGCCCCGGAGCTCCTCGAACGCGCCGGACAGGTCTCGGCCGAAACCCTGCACGCCGAGGCCGCCGATCGCCTGGCGCGGGCCGGCGACGCGCAGCAGATCAGCGAGACCATCGGCTCGATCCGCCAACGGATCCGTGACGTCCAGCAGACCCGCCCGCTGGAACAGGCCCGCGCCGAAATCCAGGCCGCCAGCGATGCGCTGGGTGAACGCCTGCAAGAGGCACTGCTCAGCCACGCCGGGCGCTGGCTGATGGACGATGTCCGCCAGGAGCACACCAGCGAACGCCGCCCCGAAGCACTTCGCCGGGCGGAGGCGTGGCTGCAGCGCTTCACCGACCACCAGTACACGTTGCGCTTTGTGCCCGATGCCGACGGCAACGGCCGTTTCCTGGCCCGGGATCAACACGCCGGCACCGACCGCAGCCTGGCCGAGCTGTCCACCGGCACACGCATGCAGCTGCTGCTGGCCGTGCGGGTCGCCTTCGCCCTGGAGGCCGAGCGCGGCCGCGAGCCGCTGCCGCTGTTCCTCGACGAGGCCCTGACCACCACCGACCACGACCGCTTCGCCGCCGTGGCCGGCGCCCTGACCACCCTGGCCGAGGAGGACGGGCGGCAGATCTTCTACCTCAGCGCCCAGACCACCGAGCCGCAGCTCTGGCGCCAGGCGGGCGTCGAGCCGCCGGTGATCGACCTGGCCGGGGTCCGCCGCCTGGCCCGCGGCAGCGCCTCCGCCGGGGATCTTTCCCTGCCGCAGCGCCACCCACTGCCGGCGCCGGAGGACCACACCGCGGCCAGCTACGGGGCCGCGCTGGAGGCCCCATGGATCGATCCCTGGCAGGGCACCGGGGCCATCCACCTCTTCCACGTCCTGCGCGACGATCTCGACCGGTTGCACCGGATCCTCGCCGCCGGCTTCGAGTACCTCGGCCCGCTGCGCGGCCTGCTCGACAGCGACGCGGCGCAGACGCTGTTCACCGCGCAGGAACGCGCCGAGCTGGCCGTACGGATCATCGTCGCCGAGGCGTGGCTGGAGGCCTACGCCATCGGTCGCGGCACTCCCATCGACCGGGCCAGCCTGGCCGCCGCGGCGCCCATCGCCGGCAGCAAGATGTGCGACGACGTGGCCGCACTGGCCGACGGCCACCAGGGCGACGCCGCCGCCATCCTCCAGGCGCTGGAGAACAAGGCCGTCCCCGGCTTCCTAACGCGCAAGATCGGCGAGCTGCGCGAATGGCTCGAACAACAGGGCTACCTCGACCCCCGCCCGCCGAGCCGCCGCGAGGATCGCCTGCAGCGGGCCCTGAGCGCCGCCGGCGGGGCGATCCACGAGGAGACCGTCACTGCCGCGCAGGTCCGTCGCTGGGTGGATCAGCTGGAGGCGGGGCTGGCCCCCTTGCAAGAGGAGCACCCCGATGGGAGCGCCGCGACCACCGAGCCAGGGACCGCGGAGGCCTCCTCGTGAACGCGCCGGGGTCGGTGGCCGAACGGGCCCGGGTGGTGGAACGGGAGACCGGGGCGTGGTGGGAGCGGTTCGGCGCCACCTACCCCGCGCTGCGCCAGGCCTCTACGCCACGGGTCGAGTGGCTGCGCCGCGGCTCGACTGCCGGCCGGGCCGACCTGCGCCGCTGGGTGGTGGCCTTCAATCGGCCCATGCTCCGGCGCGAGGACGGCTTTCGCATCATCCTGCCGGATACCGTGGTCCATGAGCTGGCCCACCTGGCCGCCTTCCACCTCTACGACAGCCGCGGCCACGACGCCGCCTGGCGCGGGATGATGGAGCGCATGGGCATCCCGCCACGGCGCACCCACGACCTCGACATCACCGGCCTGCCCGGGGTCCAGCGCCGCTGGCGCTACCGCTGCGGCTGCGGCGAGGTGCAGCTGAGCACCACCCGCCACAACCGCATTCTGCGCGGCACCCAGATCTACCGCTGCACCCGCTGTCACCGGCAGCTCGAACGCGCCGACGACTAGCCGGACCGCGATGCCGGTGCCCGAGCGGATCAGATCAGCAGCATGGCATCGCCGTAGCTGAAGAAGCGGTACTCCTCGGCAACGGCGTGGCGGTAGGCGGCCATGACCGATTCGTAACCGCCGAAGGCGCTGACCAGCATCAGCAGCGTCGACTCGGGCAGGTGGAAGTTGGTGAGCAACCCGTCCACGACACGGAACCGGTAGCCCGGCGTGATGAAAAGCCGCGTCTCGCCACTGTGGGGTGCCAGCTCCCCGTCGGCCGCCGCACTCTCCAGCGCGCGGACCACTGTGGTCCCCACCGCCACCACCCGGCCGCCGCGCTCGTGGGTGGCGTTCACCGCCGCCACTGTCTCGGCGCCGACCTCTAGCCGCTCGGCGTGCATGGTGTGGGCACTCAGGTCGTCGCTCTCCACCGGGGCGAAGGTCCCGGCCCCCACATGCAGGGTCACCCGGGCTGTCTCCACCCCATCGGCACGCAGGCGCTCGAGCATGGCGTCATCGAAGTGCAGCCCCGCCGTCGGCGCGGCCACGGCCCCGGGGCGGGCGGCGAAGACGGTCTGATAGCGGGTGCGGTCCTCCTCATCATCCGGCCGGCGGATATACGGCGGCAGCGGCACGTGACCGACCCGCTCCAGATAGCCCCACAGACTCTCGGTCAGGCCGGTCAGGTGCAGGCGAAAGAAGCGGCCCTCGCGCCCGAGCACCTCGGCCTGCACCCCCTCGGCCAGCTCCAGCCGGCCACCGGGCTTCGGCGCCCGGTTGGCGCGCAGCTGACAGATCAGTACCCCGGCGGCGGCATCCTCCACTCGCTCGATGAAGACCTCGACCCGCGCCCCGGTGGGCTTGGCCGCCTCCAGCCGCGCCGGGATGACCCGGGTGTCGTTGAGCACCAGCAGATCCCCGGGGCGCAGGTAGTCGGGCAGATCGGCAAAGCGGCGGTCGGCCAGCGCCCCATCCTCGGTGCGCAGCACCAGCATCCGGCTGTCGGATCGCCGCGCTGCCGGCCGATGGGCGATCAGCCCTTCGGGCAAGTCGTAATGGAAGTCGCTGCGCCGCCACTCGGTCACGATCGTTCGCTACCCTCATCAATCTTGAACTGTTGAACAAGCGCCTGCAGCCCCTCGGCCTCGCGGCGCAGTTGCTGGGCCGTCTGCGCCGCCTGATTGACGCCGCCGCTGGTCTGCTGGGTGACCTGATTGACCGCATCCACATTCTGGGCGATCTCGGCGGCGACGTTGGACTGCTGCTCGGCGGCAGTGGCGATGGACTGCACGTTCTCGGCCACGCTCTGCGCCTTTTCGACGATCCGCTGCAGCGCCGCCCCGGCCGCCTCGGCCTGCCCCAACCCTTCGTTGACCTGCCCCGAACTCTGCTCCATGCCCGTGACGGCCGTATCGGTGCGCTCCTGGATCTGCTGCAGTGCCTCGGAGACCTGCCGCGTGGCGTCCACCGTCCGCTGGGACAGAGAGCGTACTTCGTCGGCCACCACGGCGAAACCGCGCCCCTGCTCACCGGCGCGGGCCGCCTCGATGGCGGCGTTGAGCGCCAGCAGGTTGGTCTGCTCGGCGATCCCGTCGATCATCGAGATGATCTCGCCGATCTGCTCGCCGCTGCGCCCGAGGGCGGTCACCGCCTCGCTGGCCCGCTCGACACTGGCGGCCACCTCGTGCATTCGCGTCACCAGCCCCTGGACCGTCTCCTGGCCGTCGGTGGCCGTCTCGCCGGCCTGCACGGCGGCCGTGGCCGCCTCGCTGGTCTGGCGCGAGACATCGTGGATGGAGCTCGACATCTCCTCGATGGCGCTGGAGACCTGCTGGGTCTGGTCCGACTGCTCGACCATACCCGATTCGATCTGGGCATTGCTGGCGGCGATCCGCGCCACACCGTCCGTAACATCCCGGCTGGCCCCGGAGAGCTGCACGATCATGCCGTGGATCCGGTCCATCAGGCGATTGAACCAGTAGCCGACCTCGCCCAGCTCATCGGCACGGCGCTCATCCACCCGGCGGGTCAGATCGCCGTCGCCCTCGGCGATATCGCGCAGCCCATGAACCAACTGACCCAGCGGCCGGGTCAGCGACCGCGTCGTCCACGCCGCCGTACCGAAGGCCAGCAAGCCGACCAGCAAAAGACCGATGACGAGGGTCGCCCCCGCCTCCCGGACAACTCCGACCACACCGTCGCTGGCCCGCTCACCACTCTCGGCGGTGTGCCCGGCCAGCTCGGATACCGCAGCCAGGGCCCGGGCGCTGGTCTCGGCGCGCTCCTCGCGCAGCTCGGCCAGCTCCTCCTGCGCCTCGGCCAGCCCCGTCGCGTAATCCTGATACTCGACAATCGCGTCGTTGATCTCCTCGAGGAGCTGCCGCTCCTGCTCGTCGGCAGCGGTGGCGCGCAGGATGCTGAAGTGCACCTGCACCTGCCCAAACCCCGGCAGGGCCCCCTGCAGACGGGTCGGGTCGCGCGTCTCCAGCGAGTGCAGGGCAGCCCGGTGGATATCGCCGGTGACCATGCGGATCTCGTTGAGCCGGGAGAGATCCTGCAACCGTTGCCCGCGAGCCTCGGCGGCGCTCTGCCCGGCCGGCGCCTGGAAACCCGCCGCCTGGGCGGCCTCCACGCGCTCGCGCTGATCATCCAGCAGGTACTGCGTCTCCTCCAGGGCAATGGTCGCCGTGCGCAGAAGGCCCTCCCGCATCTCCCGCAGCCGCCGGACGGCCTCCGCGGTAGCGTCGGTGGCCTGCCGGTAGGCGTCCATCGCCGCCTCGGCCTCCTCGGCGAACTCGGCGATGCGACCGGCGCGCGCCGCGCGCACCTGCTCGATCTGCGCCACCGCCTCCTCGTGCGCCTCGGCGGCGCGCTCGGCGGCCTCGGGCGCGTGGGTCAACCCGTACTCCTGCCAGCGCTGGGCACTCTGCTGGACGTGTGCCTCGATCTGGCGCGCCGCCAGCAGCTCCGGCAGCACCTCCTCGCGGAGCTCCGAGGCGTGATCGTCGATGGTGCCCAGCTGCCAGATGGCCACCGCACCCAACGTGCCGGCCAGACCGATCACCAGGCCGAATCCCGTCCCCAACTTCCAACGGATGCGCATGCGTTGCTCCTTATCCCCGGCCGTGAACACCGCCACGCGGCAGCCCAACCACCTCACGACCGACCACGCGACTGACTGCATCATCACCCTTGGCGACCACCGACCGGATTCCTTGAACTTGCTATCCTCCCGGCGGCTGGCCGGCGCCGCGTGGCGTGGTACAATTTCGACGCTACGCCGGGATGGCGGAACTGGTAGACGCGCTCGACTCAAAATCGAGTGGGTATAGCCCATGTGGGTTCGAGTCCCACTCCCGGCACCATTTGTGACCCTCCCTTGGATCCATCCGACCCGGACACCATGCAGTCCAGGGGCACAGGATGCTCTCCTCGATCCAACTCATAGGGATACCCGCTTCAGGCTTGCGTCAGCAGGCTTTGCGGGCGATGCTGCCGCTCTGTAACAAGGATCAAGCCACCGAGGGCGACCACGGGCGGAAGAAACGGCCGACCGACGCCGAGGGTGGACTGCACAAGGAGCGGAATGCATGAGCTTTGTGGAGCGGTTACGCACGTTTATCAAGGAACGAGAGGAGGCGCTACCGCATGTAGAGTCTGAAGACCAGGCCAAGCTGGCCCTCGTCTTCCCCTTCCTACGGCACTTGGGTTACGACACCACCAACCCCGCGGAGGTTGTTCCAGAGTTCACGGCCGACGTCGGCACCAAGAAAGGTGAAAAGGTCGACGTAGCGCTGAAGGTGAAGGGTACCCCTGCCATCCTCATCGAGTGCAAAGCGCCCGGGGAGTCGCTTACGGCGCACAACGGCCAGCTGTACCGATACTTCTCGGTGACCAACGCCAAGTTCGCCATCCTCACCAACGGGCGGGAGTACCTCTTCTACTCGGACGTGGATGAGCCGAACAAGATGGACTCCGAACCCTTCATGCGGGTCGATCTATTCTCGGACTCCGACCTGGTCCTCGCAGAGCTGCAGCGTTTCGAGAAGTCGCAGTTTGATCCAGAGCAAGTGGCCGACAGCGCTGAACACCTGAAGTACACCAACAACGTCAAGGCGGTCCTCGCGCGGGAGCTGGACGACCCTTCTGACGATTTCGTCCGTCACTTGGTCCGGGACGTCTTTCGGGGGCGCTTGACCCAAAGCCGGATGGAAGAGTTCCGATCCATCACGCAGAAGGCGATCCGCGAATACATGAAAGAGTACGTCAACAGCCACATCAAACAGGCGATGGACCGGATCAGCCAAGACAACGAGGAGCGCCGCAAAGGAGAGCAGGACGCGGGGACCTCGACGCAGTCAACCAAGTCGCAGGAGGAGGCCGAGCCCGGCGTCACGGAGCAAGAGCAGGAGGTCTTTCGTGTCCTCAAGGCCATTGCGGCGCGTAGGATGGATCCATCACGGCTCGCGCTGCGGGATGGAAAGACCTACAACTCGGTACTCGTGGACGGAAACCTCCGCAAAGGGATTGCTAGGCTCAAGTTCGGCCCTCGCAAGAAGACCGTTGAACTCCTTACCGACCCGGTACAGCGCGTTACGATCGACACACCGGATTCGCTGTACCGGCACATGGATGCGGTGGAGCAGGCCATACAGACACAGATCGATTAGCGCTTAGCCGCGCAGGAGCTGGCCACCTTCCTGGATCAGACCCGGGACTATGCCGCCGGCTCGCTGGATGCCAATACCTACCGACCCGAGCGCCTGCGCTGGGGCCTGTCTGGCCCTGCGGTCTGACCCGACGGAGTCGATCAGCCAGACCATCGAGCGAACGGGCATCAAACCGTTCCGCGAGTGCCTGGCGGCCGGCGAGCCAGCCGACCAGGAGCCCGCCTCGGCCGAGCGACCGGAAGAACCGATCGAGGAACCTTAACCGATCCCCCCGGTTCCCAAACCGGCTCCTCCGCGATCCGTCTGGTTTTCACCGCCTTTCGGCCGAACTGGCAGACGGCCCCCGCCTGCCACCCCACCCCGCTTTTCGCTACGCTGTCGGTGCGACGCATCAATGACGGCAGGGATGGGAGATGAGCATGGCTGCACCCGAGCCCCTTTCACTGGAGCGCCTCTACCGGGTCTGTGACCCGGAGCAGCTCGGTTTCCGCACCACCGAGGAGCTCTCGGCCATGGACCGCCCGCCCGGGCAGGAGCGGGCCCTGGAGGCGATGGATCTGGGCGCGAGCATGCGCGCCTCGGGCTTCAATCTGTTCGTGATGGGGCCGGAGGGCGACGGCAAGCTGGAGATGGTCCATCGGCTGCTGGCCGAGCGTGCCGCGCGCGAGGCGACGCCCTCGGACTGGTGCTACCTGAACAACTTCGAGGAGCCCACGCGGCCGCGGCTGCTGCGCCTGCCGCCGGGCCAGGGGGCGCGCTGGCGCCACGATCTGGAGCAGCTGATCGAGGAGCTGCGCAGCACCATCCCGGCCACCTTCGAAAGCGACGAGTACCAGAACCGGCTGCAGGAGCTGCAGCAGCAGCTCAACCGCCGCCAGCGCGAGGCCTTCGAGGCGATCCAGAAGGAGGCGGAGCAGTACGACGTCACGCTGCTGCAGACCCCCTCGGGATTCAGCTTCGCCCCGGTCAAGGAGGGCGAGGTGATCGAGCCGGAGCAGTTCCAGCAGCTGCCCGAGGAGGAGCGCCGGCGCTATCAGGAGGCCATCGAGTTCCTGCAGGAGCGGCTGCAGTCGGTGGTCAAGCAGATCCCCAAGTGGCGCAAGGAGATCCAGGAGCAGGTCCGCAAGCTCAATGAGGAGATGACCCTGCTCGCGGTCGGCCAGCGCATCCAGGAGCTGCGCCAGCGCTACGGCGAGCTGCCGTTGGCCGCCGCCCACCTGGACGCCGTCCGCAACGACATCATCGAGCACGTGGACGCCTTCCGCTCCGGCGAGCAAGACCACGTGGAGTACATCCTCGGCCGCTACCGGGCCAACCTGCTGCTCGCCCACGACCCGGCCGACGGCGCGCCGGTGGTCTACGAGGACATGCCCACCCACCAACGGCTGGTGGGCCGCACGGAGCATCACGTGCACCAGGGGGCGCTGCTCACGGACTTCAACCTGATCCGCCCCGGCTCGCTGCACCAGGCCAACGGCGGCTATCTGATCGTCGATGCCCACCGCATCCTCACCCAGCCGCTGGCCTGGCCATCGCTCAAACGGACGCTCTCCGCCGGCGAGGTGCGCATCGAGTCCTTGGAGCAGGTCCACGGCTTCTGGACCACGGTCACCCTGGAGCCGGAACCGATGCCGCTGCGCACCAAGGTGGTGCTGCTCGGCGACCGGATGGTCTACTACCTGCTCTCGGCCTACGACCCGGACTTCCCGGAGCTGTTCAAGGTCGAGGCCGACCTGGAGGACGACCTGCCCCGGGACGCCGAGACCCAGCAGCTCTACGCCCGTATGCTCGCCACCCTGGTCCGCCAGCGCCGTCTACGCCACCTGGACCGCTTCGCCGCGGCCCGTGTGATCGAGCACGGCAGCCGCATGGCCGATGACAGCGAGCGGCTGGCCGCCGGCGGGCGGGCCATCACCGATCTGCTGCAGGAGGCGGATCACTACGCCACCGGCGACGGCGCCGAGATTATCGGCCAAGACCACATCGAGCGCGCCCTCGCCGCCCAAGAGCGTCGCGCCGGGCGCATCCGCGATCGCAGCCAGGAGACCATCGAGCGCGGCACGCTGGTGATCCACACCGAGGGGCACCACACCGCCTCGGTCAACGGGCTCTCGGTCCTGCAGCTGGGCGATTTCGGCTTCGGCCGGCCGACGCGGATCACCGCCACCGCCCGCCCCGGGCGCGGGCAGCTGGTGGACATCGAGCGCGAGGCGAAGCTCGGCGGCAAGATCCACTCCAAGGGGGTGATGATCCTCTCGCGCTTTCTCGCCAGCCGCTTCGCCCCGGAGGGCGACCTGTCGCTCTCAGCGAGCCTCGCCTTCGAACAGTCCTACGGGGGCATCGACGGCGACAGCGCCTCGGTGGCCGAGCTCTGCGCGCTCTTCTCGGCTATCGGCCGCGTCCCGCTGGATCACGGCATCGCCGTCACCGGCTCGGTGAACCAACTCGGCGAGGTGCAGGCCGTCGGCGGGGTGAACGAGAAGATCGAGGGCTTCTTCGAGGTCTGCCGGCGGCGCGGGCTGACCGGCCGGCAGGGGGTGGCGCTGCCGGCGAGCAACGTGGTGCACCTGATGCTGCGCCAGGAGGTGCGCGACGCAGTGGCCGCCGGGCAGTTCCACATCTACCCGCTGAGCCATGTGGATGAGGCGTTGGAGCTGCTCACCGGCCGGCCCGCCGGCGTTTGGGATGATGCCGGTGCGTACCCGCAGGGGTCGGTGAACCGCGCCGTGGCCGACCGCCTGGAGGCATTCGCCCGGAGCCAGCGCCGGCGCGGCGGGGGCGATGCGGACGAGGCCGCGGAGGATGACGATGACTGAGCGCATGCCGGAGCAGGGGTCACCGCGCCGGGTAGTCGTCCTGCTGGATGCTTCGCGGGCCAGTCTGGAGGCGCTGGAGGCGGCCGCCGAGCTGGCCGCCCAGCTCGGCGCCGAGCTGCTGGCGATCTTCGTCGAGGAGGAGGCGCTGCTGCGCTGTGCCGGGTACCCCTGGGCCCGCGAGATGGGTCTCTCCGGGGCCGTCCGCCCCCTGGAGACCGGCATCGAAGAGCAGCGCATGCGCACCCGTGCCGAGGCGATCCGCAAGGCGCTGGCGCAGACTGGCCGGCACCGGGGCGTGCACTACCGCCTGGAGGTCTGCCGGGGCGGGGTCGTCCGCGAGACCCTGAGCCTGGTTAACCGCGATGATCTGCTGGTCCTGGGCAAGGTGGGCTACGCCCGTGCCCGCGGGCTGCGCATCGGCTCCACGGCCCGCGCCATCGTCTTCGGCACACCGGGGCCGGTGATGGTCTTCGAGCGGCCATTGCAGCCCCGCACGGGGCACGGCGTGGCCGTGGTCGTCGAATCCGGCGAGCCGGGCGTCCGGACGCTGACCCGTGCCGCCGCCCTGCTCGGCGAGGGTGAGATCCTGGCCCGGTTCATCCCCGACCACGCGGCTCCCCTACCCGACGGCGACGACCCGGCCCGCGCCTGGGCGGCCCGACACTGCCCCAACGCCCAGTGGCTAACGCCCGCCGGATCGCCGACCGCCCTGGCCCGGCACCTGAGCCGTGCCCCCGTGGACAAGCTGATCATCAGCCGCCGCAGCGCCCTGCTAGCCGAACACGACACCCGCTCGCTGATCGAGGCCGTGCAGCTCCCGGTGCTGGTGGTGCCCTAGTCGTCGCCGCGGGGCTGCGGCGGCGACGCTGCCCGGGTGGCGGCCTGGTACTCGTACTCGATCTCCGCCAGGCGGCGCTCGAACTCGGCCCGGAAGCCCGCCTCCACGCCCTCGATCTCCTGCTGCTTGGCGCGCCGAAAGCCGGCGATCAGGTCGCTGTCCACGGCGCGCGAGCCCGGCCGTGCCGCCGGGAAGATCAACACCCCGGTGAGCGCGTAGGCATCCAGCCAGGCCAGCTGGCGCAGGGCCTCCGGGACCAGCGCCGGATCGGCCTCGGCGGCGGTGCCGCGGTGGAGCCAAAGCACGCGACCGGCGCCGCGGCCCTCGAACGCGAAGCGCCGGCGGCCCGCTTCCCGATCGCCGCGGGCCTCCCGGGACCAGCGCGCGGCGCTGCCCTCGGCAAGGACCTCGTCCACCTGGCGGACCAGACCCTGCGCCTCGTCCAGGGCCGCGGCGTACGCCTCCAGGTCGCGGTGGGCCACCGCCACGCAGGCGCCGGCATAGCCCACCCGACGGCTGGCATCCAGGCGGCGGACCAGTGTACCGATCAGATCCAGGCGACCACCGCGCTCGGGGTCGGCGCCGTCCTGGTAACGCACCACGCGGCGGAAGACCAATTGCTCCCCGGCGGCCGGCAGGGCGTGGTCGTCGCCACCGCGGCCGCGGAACTCCACCGCCTGGGGGAACCCGGACAGCCCGGCCAGGGCGCCGCTGCCATGGACGGTGAGTCCGCGCACGGTGGCGAAGGCGCAGCGGCCGAGGATCGTCGGCGCCGCTTCGCTCATAGGCGCAGCCACTCCAGGATGCGCTGCCACCAGGTCGGGCCCATCCGCCCGCCGCCGAACTGGCCGTAGATCCAGGCGAAGATGTCGCGGATGTCGTCGTAGTCCGGCTCCTGCAGCCGCGGCCCGTGCTCGCCGTCGGTCACCGTGCCCAGGTGCAGCGCCATGAGTTGCACCCGATCCTGGTCCGTCCAGCCGTCGAGGATGCGGTAGGTGCGCGGCGCAAAGCGCTGCACGAAGGCCTCGCAGGCGTCGGCGCTGAGCTCCTCGTAACGGCGGTAGTGCTCATCGCGCTCCTGCAGCCGGCGCAGGGCCTGCTCCGGCTTGGAGACCAGTACCGCCAGCGAGGTGCGCCCGCGCAGGGCCGGGAAGTGCAGATCGAGGAAGGCGAGCAGGTTCTGGAAGAGGATGTCGTTCTCCTCGCCGTGCTCCGGGTCGACCACCAACACCAGGATCAGCCGCAGCTGCTCGTTGGCGAAGTAGCGGCTGAGGGTCTCGATCATGGCCGGGTCACGCACCCGGTCGGCCACCACCTGGGTCATGAGCTCACCGGAGGCCTCGAGGAAGCTCAGATCCACCGGTTCGCCAGTACCCTGCAGCGGCCGGACCCGGAAGCTCAGCTCGCGGATGTCGCCCTCGTCCACCGGGTTTGCCGGGGGGAAGCGTCCCTGGCCCCAAATGCGCATCCACTCGTTGAAGATGGCCATCGGCTCCCAGCCCTGGACGCTCTGCTCCGGGGCGATGAGCGGCTGGGCCTCGAAGGGGCCGATGTGGGTGACGTAGTAGGCCAGGAAGGACTGGAAGGTGGTCTTGCCGGAACCCGGGAAGCCGAAGGAGATCAGGTAATTGCCCTGGCGCTGGTCGATGTTGTCGTCGATCAGCGCGCCACGCTGCACCGGCTCCACGTCGGCGGCCAGGCGCTCCTCCGGCGAGGGCCACGGGGTGGGGGCCGAGGACGGTTCCTGCTCGCCGCCCTCCTCGGCCGACGGCTCTTGCTCCGGGCGGCGCTCGTAGTAGCGCCGCAGCTGCCAGCGTGACTCCTTGGGTTCGACCACGGTTTCCCCCTCCTTGCCCGCTAGCGCGTCGCCACCCGATTACGCCCCCGACCGATGGAACCGCCACCGCGCGCACCGGCTGACGCGGGCGCGAAGATCAGCCAGGCGAAGAGCACCGGGGCCACGTCGACGAACACCCCGAGGATCACCGAGACCGCCGTCACCCCGGGGTTGGGGCGGTCGATGAAGCCGTCGCGCACACTGATCGGGATCTCGCCGAGCTTATCCAGCTCCGAACGGATGACGCGGTGCTGCACCTGATCCGCCTCGGGCAGAAGCACGTTGGCGCGGCGCTGCACCTCGCGGGAGTGGGTGCGCAGGGTGGCAATGATCTCGAAGTCTCGGCGCTCCAGCAGGGCTCGCTCCCGCCGCTCGAGCTCCTCGGCCAGTGCGCGGTACGGGTCGTCGTAGCGCTCGAGCAGGCCGTCGATCTGCCCGATCAGCTCCCGGGTCCGGTGGTACGCCTCGGGCACGACGCCGTTCTCGAAGTCGCTGATGACCGCCTCGCGGAAGTGCTCGTACCAGCGCTCGTTGGCCTCGGCGCCGGCATCCGGCGAGGGCACGGCGAGCTCTGTCGGCGCGCCGCCGAGCTGATCGTGGATCTGCTCGATGTGCTCGCGGCAGCGCGCCCCGCAGCCGGGGCGCAGCGGATCGTTGATCTGGGTGTCCAGGTTGTCCAGCGAGCGGGCCAGCTCGCGACGCTGCTCGGCCACCTGCTCGATGATCGGCGCGTCGGCCAGTGCGCTGCGCGTGGCGGTCAGGTCGTCGCGGAAGACCGAGAACTGGTCGCTGACCACGCGCTCGGCCATGTCCCGCTCCATGAAGTTGGTGTAGAGGAAGTTGTAGTTACTCGCGCCGCTGAAGAAGGCGATGATGACAAAGAACGCCAGCGGCTTGAGCGGGCTGCGCCCCTCGAGCCGGAAGCGGCGCAGCAACATGTCGGTGCCGAAGAGGAAGATCCCGAGCAGAGCGGCAAAGAAGATCGCCAGCTCCTGCAAGTGGCTGTAGTAGCCGTAGTACGAGAGGTAGACACTGATCCCCACGCAGATGGCCGTGGCCACCACGTACATCAGGGTATAGAGACTGCGGCCCGACATCGACACGACCTGCGCTGCGCTCCCCCGGGAGCCTGGGCAACGCCCGGTAGTGTCCTACGGACCGGGGGACGAGCGCTAGTACCCGCGTCATCCCGGCGCGGGGCCGCCTACAGGCCGTAGATCAGGCTGGCGATGAAGAAGTAGTTGAGCACCCCGAGCACGTCGATGGCGGTGGTGACGAAAGGCCCGGTCGCCACCGCCGGGTCGGCATTCAAGCGCACGAAGAGCATCGGCAGGGAGACCGCCAACAGCGCCGCGCCGGCCATGTTGGTGAGGATGGTCAGCCCGACCACCTGACCGAGCTGCAGGCTGTCGTACATCCACAAGCCGTAGAGGGCGAGGATCACGCCGTAGAAGGCACCCAGCAACAACCCCACCCGCAGCTCCTTGAAGACCATGGCCAGGGTATCGCGCAGATGGATCGCGCCGGTGGCCAGGCCGCGGACGGTGACCGTGGCGGACTGGACGCCGACATTACCGGCCATGCCGATGATGATGGGCACGAAGGCGCTGAGGATAATAACTTGGCCGAGGATGTCCTCGTACTGCCCGATCACGGCCGTCGCCCCCAACCCGCCGAGGAAGGCGGCGAACAACCAGGGCAGGCGCACCCCGGCGATCCGGAAGACCGAGTCGGTGAGCATCTCCGACTGCCGGGTACCGGCCATGCGGAGCATGTCCTCGGTGGTGGACTCACCGATGACGTCGATGATGTCGTCGACCGTCACGATGCCCACCAGGACATCCGCCTCGTCCACCACCGGCAGCGCGAGCAGCCGGTACTTATCAAAGAGCCGCGAGACCTGCTCCTCCTCGGTGTCGGTGCGCACGCGGATGACCCGCCGGCTCATGAACTCTGCCACCTGGGCGTCCTCCCGGGCGAGCAGCAGCTGGCGCAGCGAGATAACCCCGGTCAGGTGGCCGGCCTCGTCGGTCAGGAAGAGATAGAAGACCATCTCGGCATCGGAGTATCCCCGCAGGGCATCGATCGCCTCGCGCACGGTGACCATCTCGTGCAGGGCAAAGAACTCCGTGGTCATCAGACCACCGGCGGCCCCGGGATCGTGAGCCAGCAGGCTATCCAGTTCGTCGCGGCTGTCAGCGGGCAGCGCGGAGAGCGGATGCTCGCGCCGATCCTCCGGCAGGGCCTGGATCAGGTCCGTCAGCTCATCGGGTCGAAAATTCTCCAGCAGCTCCGCCAGCTCTTCGCGGGGCAAGGCCTCGACGACCTGATGGCGCAGCGCCTGGGGCATCTCGTTGACAATCCGCGCCGCGTGACGGGGGCGACTCACCGCCTGGAGGGTATCGACCACCTGCGCGACCGGCAGCTCGGCGAACACCGCCGCCGCATCGGCCGCGTGTAGCCGGCGCACCAACCGGTCCAGAGGCCGCCACGCACCGCGCAGGTAGAGCTTGGTGAAGGTCTCCGCCAGCCGGCGTTTGCGCGCGTCGTAGGCGCCCGGGTCGGTCGGTGCCGCAGCTAGGTCAATCTGCAAGGGTTCTGCCTCGGCTCGGGCTCTTCGAACAGGGTCCAGTAGGCGTGGGCGTCGAAGATGGCCAGGATGGAGACGATCCGCCCCTGCTCGACGCGCGCCCAGTGGGCCAGGTCGATCTGCTGCTTGTCGGAGAGCTGGATGCAGTAGCGCAGGATGTGGCAGACGTCGGGACCGTCAACGAAGCACTTGACCACCTGGCGCTGCTGGACGATCGAGCCGCCGATCATGGCGTGATCCAGCAGGTCTTCAGCCCGGGTGTAAGCGGCGATGGGGCTGGTATAGCTGAAGCCCTGATCCGCAAGACACGCCCGGGCCGCCTCGTAGTCGCGCTCCTCAAGGGCCTGCAGGTAGCGTTCAACGATCGCCCGCGGGTCCGTCTCCATAGCCCTGCCCCCTGGCTCGCTAATAGGCGTACTCGGTGAAGACCGGATCGAGCGAGCCGCCCCAACGCCCGTGGTAGGCATCGAGCAACTCCTGCGCCGGGCTCCGTCCGGCGTCGACGATCTCCCAGAGCCGCTCCAGGTGGCGGCGCTCGTCCCGCCCGCGCTGATCCAGGCGCTGGCGATTGCGCAGCCCGTCACTGGCGATGGTCAGCACCTCCCGCGCCAGCACCCCCACCGTGGTATCACGGAACGGGGTGTCGAGCGCCGTGCGCGGGACCTCGTGACGCAGGGTGACGATCTCCTCGACGCTCCAGTCGCGGATCAGCGCCTCGGCGGCAGCCAGGGCCGCATCGTCGTAGAGCAGCCCGGTCCACAGCGCCGGCAGCGCACACAGGCCGCGCCACGGCCCGCCGTCGGCACCGCGCATCTCCAGGAACTGCTTCAGGCGCACCTCGGGGAAGAGGGTGGTCAGGTGGTCGTCCCAGTCACTGAGCGTGGGCCGCTCGCCCGGCAGCTGCGGCAGCCGCCCGGCCATGAAGTCGCGGAAGGACTCGCCAGCGCAGTCGATGTACTGCCCGTTGCGGTAGACGAAGTACATGGGCACGTCGAGGACGTAGTCCACGTAACGCTCGAAGCCCATGCCCGACTCGAAGACGAAGCCAAGCATGCCGCAGCGATCCGGGTCGGTGTCCTCCCACACCCGGCTGCGGTAACTCAGGTAGCCGTTGGGGCGGCCGTCGGTGAACGGCGAGTTGGCGAACAGCGCCGTGGCGATCGGCTGCAACGCCAGGCCGACACGGAACTTGCGGACCATGTCCGCCTCGCTGGAGAAGTCCAGATTCACCTGGACCGTGCAGGTCCGCAGCATCATGTCCAGGCCCAGGCTGCCGACCTGCGGCATGTAGCGGCGCATGACGCCGTAGCGGGCCTTGGGCATCCAGGGGATCTGTTCGCGTCGCCAGACCGGGTGGAACCCGAAGCCGGAAAACCCGATCTGCAGCTCGCGGGCCACGGTATCCACTTGCTGGAGGTGCTCGCGGACCTCGACGCAGGACTCATGCAGGGTCTCGAGCTGGGCGCCGGAGAGCTCCACCTGCCCGCCCGGCTCGAGACTGACCGAGGCGCCCCCCTCGCGCTTGAGGGCGATGATCCGCCCGTCTTCGCGGACCGGGTGCCAGCCGAAACGCACCAGCCCCTCGAGGAAGGCACCGATACCGCGCGGACCCTCGTAGGGGACCGGGCTGAAGTCCTCCAGATGGTGGACGAACTTCTCATGCTCCGTGCCGATCCGCCACTGCTCCGGAGGCCGGGCTCCGCGTTCGAGATGTTCCGCAAGCTGAGCGACATCGGTCACCGGCTCACCGGGCTGGCTGGGGATTCCTGACATTTCGCTCCTCGGTCCGGCTCAGGGCAAGGCCGGCTATCTTACCCGTCCGCGTCGACGGTTTCGACGAAGGCCGCCTCTTCGCCGGACGGCGGCTGGGCCGTGCGCAGCTGCGCATCGAGCACCGCCTCATCAGCCTCGGAGGGATCACGCCCCTCGGCCAGTCGCTTGCGCAGGCGCTCGCGCAGCGTCTGCTCGTCGGCCCGTACATGCAGGATACGGAATCGGCAACCGGTGCGCGCAGCCAGCTCCAGGAAGGGCCGACGCCGCTCGGCCTTGAGGAACGCCGCATCCACCACCACCGAAAACCCGGCCTCCAGCGCACGCTCAGCCTGCTCCTGCAGCCGCTCGTAAGTGCGCTGCGTGGCTTCCGGGGTGTACAACCCGCTGTCCAGGGCGGAGTCGGAGCGCGCCCGCGGATCCAGGCCGAACAGCCGCTTGCGCTCGACATCCGAACGCAGACGCACGAATCCCCGCTCCTCGACCAGGCGACGGGCCCGTGTGCTTTTGCCGGAACCCGACAGCCCGTAGGTGATCACCAGCTCCGGCGTCTGCGCCGCCGTGTATCCATGGGCCAGCTGGACGTGCTCGGCCAGGGCCTCCCGGGCGGCACAGCCGGCACCCTGCTCGGCCTCATGCCCGTTGATCTTGGCCCGCACCAGCGCCCGGTAGACGGCGTAGAGGGGCAGCAGCGGCAGAGCCTGGTAGTCGCCACTGTGCTCCAGGTAGCGGTCAAGGAAGCGATACCGCATCCGCCGGGCACCTTCAAAATCCAGGTCCATGACAGTGAAGGCGATCTCGCTGGCGGTATCGATCCAGCGCAGGGCCGGATTGAACTCGATGCCATCGAAGATGATGGGCGCGTCGTCGTGCCAGGCCACGTTACCCAAGTGCAGATCGCCATGGCACTCACGCACCGAGCCGTTGGCGCGGCGCTGGAGGATCAGCGGCTCCAGCCGCTGCAGCTGCGCCTCGGTCCACCGCTCCAGGGCGCGCAGCTCGGCGCGCAGCGCGGCCGCCGCCGGCAACGCTTCCAGGGCCCGGAAGTTGGCGCGCATGGGCTCGGCCACCGCCTCCAGGGTGCCGTACTCGCTCTCCTCCCCGGCTGCCGGCAGCCCCGCATGGAAGCGCGCCACGGTCTCGGCCAGCCGCTCGACGGCGTCGGCGGGCAGGCGCCCCTCGCGCAGCAAGCGGCTCATCAGCTCGTTCTCGGGGAAGCGGCGCATGAGCACGGCGTGCTCCAGCACAGTGCCGTCGCCGTCGACGCGCGGCTCGCCGGGAGTGCCGACGATCGGAACCCGGCGCAGGTAGATCTGCGGGGCCAGCCGGCCGTTAAGGCGGATCTCTTCTTCGCAGAAGTAGCGGCGTCGCTCCAGATTAGAGAAGTCCAGGAAGCCAAGGTCCAGCGGCTTCTTGAGTTTGACCACGTAATCCCCGGCGAGCAGCACCGTGGAGATGTGGGTCTCGATGCGCTCGACGCTGTGCACCGGCCACGGGTAGCAGGCGGGGTCCTTCAGGGCCTCGGCCAGGGCCCGGTGGGCATCCAGGGTACTGATCGGATCCGACACGGCTAGGCACTCCTCCTGTTGCTCGCTCCATCCAGCTTGCCGGCTTCAGCCGCTCGCCTCCAGTCTGTATCCTCTCCCCCCATGATCGAACAGAATGAGACAGCTCGCCCGGGAGACGGCCTGGACTGGTCGGCAGTGCTCGACAGCCTGCCCTTCAATGCCGACGGCCTCCTGCCAGCGATCGCTCAGCAGCACGACAGCAACGAGGTGCTGATGCTCGCCTGGATGAACCGGGAAGCCCTGGAGGAAACCCTACAGACCGGCCGCGTTTGTTACTACTCCCGTTCGCGCGGGACGCTCTGGCGCAAGGGCGAATCTTCGGGGCAGGTGCAGTATCTGCGCGAGCTGCGTCTCGACTGTGACGGCGACACCCTCCTGCTGCGGGTGGACCAGCAGGGACCGGCCTGCCATACGGGGCGGCGCACCTGTTTCTACAACGTGGTGCAGGGCGACCGGTTGGTGGTCAGCGAGCCGCCCCAGGTCGACCCGCAGGCGCTGTACGGCGACTCGCGTAACTAGAGACGGGCAGCGACCGCACCCCGGACGCTGGTCACCACCGCGAAGAGGGCCGTGGCACTGACCACGATGGCCGGCCCGGTGGGCAGATCCCAACGGAACGATCCGGCCAACCCCCCCAGCACCGCCAGCGCGCCGATCAGTGCCGCTACTACCGCCATCTGCTCCGGGGTCCGGGCGAAGGCCCGCGCCGCGGCAGCGGGGATAATCAGCATGGAGATCACCAGCAGGATGCCGACAATCTGCATGGCCAGGGCGATGGTCGCCGCCACCAGGGCCATGAAGACGAGCTGAACCGGCAGCACGCGCACCCCCTCCACCCGCGCCATCTCCTCGTGCAGCGTGAGGCTGAGCAGCGGCCGCCAGATACCCACCAGGGTGGCGAGTACCAGCACCCCACCGCCGTAGATCCAGTAGAGATCTGTGGGCGTCACCGCCAGGATATCGCCGAAGAGATACCCCATCAGATCGACGCGCAGCCCTTCCATGAAGGCGATGGCAACGAGCCCGAGGGACAGGGAGCTGTGCGCCAGGATGCCGAGCACCGTATCGCTGGCCAGCCGCTGGTACTGGCGCAGAACGACCAGCAGCACCGCCACAACGACACACACCACCAGGATGCCGAGGTTGAGGTTGATGCCGAAGAGAAACCCCAGGGCCACGCCCAGCAACGCGGAGTGCGCCAGGGTCTCGCCGAAGTAGGCCATCCGCCGCCAGACCACGAAGCTACCCAGGGGTCCGGCGACCATGGCCAGGCCCAGGCCGGCGGCCAGCGCGGTGAGGATGAATTCATCCACGGTCACCTCCCGCCGGGCCGTGCGCCGGATGATCATGGTGGTCGTGAGGGAACACCCCGGTATCCGGCCCCAGGTGAGAACCGAAGAGCTTTTGGTACTCCGGGTGCTCGATCACCGATGCCGGCGCACCGCGGCAAGCGATCCGGCCATGCTCGAGGCAGAGCACCTCGTCACTGGCCGCCATGACCAGGTTCAGGTCGTGGGAGATGACCACCACGGCACAGCCGTAGCGATCCCGGAGCGTGCCGATCAGCCGATAGAGGGCTCCCTGGCTGCGCCCGTCCAGGCCCGCCGCCGGCTCATCGAGCGCCAGCACCGAGGGGTGCTGGAGCAGCGCACGGGCGAGCAGGATGCGGCGCATCTCGCCGCCGGAGAGCCCCTGCAGGGGTTGATCGAGGAGCCCCGCCACGCCGGTGTCCGCCACGACCTCCTGCCAACGGGCGGCGTCCGCGCGCCCGGACAGCGCCATGAACCGCCGCGCCGTAATGGGCAGGTTGACGTCCACGGAGAAGTGCTGCGGCACGTAGCCGATGCGCACCCGGGATGCCCGCCGCACCTGCCCTGCAGACGGATGCGTGAGCCCGATCACCACCCGCAACAAGGTGGTCTTTCCGGCGCCGTTGTTGCCGACGAGCGTCGTGATCCGTCCAGCCACGACGTCCAGACTGACATCCTGCAGGATCGAACGCCCGCTGAAGGCCACGGCCACGTCCTGCAGACGGATCAACGCGGATGGACCGGACGCCTGCATGGCTAACCGCTGCACCGGGGGCATACACCTTCGAGTTCAACCACGGCGGAATCGGCCTGAAACCCAAGCTGCCCGGCCTTTTGCCGGAGCAGCTGGGCCACGTCGTCGTCGGCGAGCTCGGCCACCGCAGCACAGGAGCGGCAGACGAGCAGCTGCACGGGGTGGACATGCCCCGGATCGCCGCAACCGACGTAAGCGTTGAGCGACTCGACACGATGGATCAGCCCTTCCTGGAGCAGGAAGTCGAGGGTGCGATAGACCGTCGGCGGCGCTGCACCGGTGCGCTCGGCGCGCAGGCGATCGAGCAGCTCGTACGCCTTGACCGGACGGTGCTCGTCCCAGATCAGCTCCAGCACCCGACGCCGCAACCGCGTAAAGCGCATACCCCGGCCGCGACAGATGGCATCAGCTGTGGCCAGGACCGTCTCGCGGCAAACGCCGTGATCGTGATCGTCGCCGGGGAAACCCGTTACCAGCGGGCGGTGCAAGCGGGCCATGTCGTGTTCGCCGTTGTTGCGCATTTTGGTATTGTATAACATAACGATTCCATGAAGAAATCCCGGGGATTCGACCCATGCGAGCGCTTTCCGCCATCCTGACCGCCCTCGCCCTGCTGGCCTCCGGATCCGCCGCAGCGGCACCGCAGGTGGTCGTCTCGATCAAGCCCCTACACAGCCTCGTTGCCGGGGTAACCGAGGGGGTCAGCGAGCCGGAGCTCCTGCTCTCGGCCGGGGATTCGCCGCACACCTACGCCATGCGCCCCTCTGAGGCCCGCGCCGTGCGCAATGCCGATCTCATCGTCCACATCTCCCCGCACATGGAGGCCTTCCTGGAGCGTGCCCTGGATGCTCGCGGTGACCCGGAGAGCGTGCTGGTCGCCGCCGACATCGACGGCATTCGCCTGCTTGGCGGCCGCGACGGCGAGGCCTGGGACAAGCACGGGCACGGGCACGACCACGGCGCGGAAGAGGCCCACCGCACCGATTACCATATCTGGCTGGATCCGCAGAACGCTCAACAGATCACCGCCGCGGTGGCCGAACGGCTGGCCGAGCTGGACCCCGAGCACGCGGACACTTACCGCGACAACGCCGAGGCGCAGAAGCAGCGCCTGTCGGCGCTCGAGGCGGAGCTCAGCGAGCGCCTGGAACCCGTCCGCGGGCGCCCCTACGTTGTCTTCCACGACGCCTATCAGTACTTTGAGCGCCGCTTCGGCCTCCAGGCCGTCGGCGCGGTGACGATCCACCCCGAACAGCCCCCGGGGGCGCGCCATCTCAACGAGCTGCGGGCACAGATCCGCGAGCTGGACGCCGTCTGCGTGTTCAGCGAGCCGCAGTTCCAGCCGGCCATCGTCCGCTCGCTGGTCCGCGGCCTGGATGCCCGCGCCGGCGAACTCGACCCCCTGGGGGCCGGCCTGGAACCGGGACCGGAGGCGTATTTCCAGCTGCTTGAACAGCTGGCGGAAGGCTTTTTGGACTGCCTCGACCGGTATAAGTAGCGCGCGTCTAGACCCCCTCGCGCAGATAGACCGGGCGCACCGTCTCGGCCTGAATGGCGCGACCGGCCTGCCAGGCGGCCAGCGCCATCGGCAACAGGTCGCGCGCCTCGGGCAGGGCCTCGGGGTCACAGCCGGCACCGGTGTCCGGCAACCGCCCGGCGTAGGCGGCGAAGCCGCGCCCGACCCCGAACCAGTCGGTGCCGCCGCCGTCCACGTCCTCCGGCGCATCGGCGGCCTCGGCACCCCCCGCCAGCGCCACCCCCGTGCCCCCCACGGTGCGGTAGCTGCCCCAGTAGACCTGCCCCATGCGGGCATCCAGGGCCGCCAGCACCTGCCCCGCCCCGTGTCGGCGGCGGGCCCCTTCGGCCAGGGCGGCCAGGGTGGAGACCGGCAGCGCCGGCACCCCCCACGCCGTGCACAGCCCCTGGGCCGAAGAGGCCGCCAGGCGCACCCCGGCAAAGGCCCCGGGTCCCTGGCCAAAGGCCACCGCCGAGACCTGCTCGCCACGGATACCGGCCTCCGCCATCACGGCCTCGAGCATCGGCAGCAGCCGCGCCGTGTGCCGACGCGGGGCCTCTTCACTGTGCTCGAAGATATCACCGTCCCGGTAGACGGCCACCGAGCACCCCTCGGGGGCCGTCTCCAGGGCAACGATGACGGTCTGTGTCATCCCATCCCTCCTGCGCTGCCCGCGCCCCAGCGGCGGGGGCGCCGACGGTTTCTGCGGGCCTTGCGACGGGGCAATATACCGCTGATCGACGCCCCCGACGACCCGGGCGCTGCCGCGACGGCGCCGGGACCACCTCGCTTGACCGCCCCCCGGGCGGCTGCTGTAATTAATGCGAATCTTGCGAACAAGAGCGCAGCTCGTTGTCCGAAGAACCATCCATCGTCTTTCGTCCGCCCGAGCGGGAAGACGGCGCCGCCATCCATCAGCTGGTCCAGCGTACCGGCATCCTGGACGTCAACTCCTGCTACCTCTACCTGCTCCTCTGCACGGAGTTCGCGGACACCTGCGTGGTGGCCGAAGAAGACGGCGCCCTGCTCGGTTTCGTCACCGGCCTGCGCCTGCCGCAGCGGCCCGATTCGGTCTTCCTCTGGCAGATCGGCATCGCCCCGGACGCCCAGGGTCGGGGACTGGGCAAGCGCCTAGTGCGCGCTTTCCTCGAGACCCCGGGCGCCCGTGATGCCCGCGTCCTCGAGACCACCATATCGCCCTCCAACGCGGCCTCCCGCGGCCTGTTCACAGCCATCGCCCGTGAGCACGGAGCCGAGATTCAGGTCAGCGAATACTTCCGCGAAGATCACTTCCCGCCGGGCCATGAGTCCGAAGAGCACTACCGGATCGCCCCCATTCGCTAAGTCTGCGGCGCCGGGCGCCGCAGACCGCCCAATCCATTGCAAGTCACAACCGAGGCAAAGACGCCATGACCCTTGATGTAATGCAGACCATCGAGCAGCACGAGTCGGTCGTGCGCTCCTACATCCGCACGTTCCCCAAACCGTTCGACAAGGCCAGCGGCGTGCGGGTCTACGACACCGACGGCCACAGCTATCTGGACTTCTTCGCCGGGGCGAGCGTGCTGAACTACGGGCACAACAACCCGGAGCTCAAAAAGCCGCTACTCGAGTACCTCCAGGACGACCGCATCGTCCATAGCCTGGACATGGCCTCGGTGGCCCGCGCCGAGTTCCTGGAGACCTTCCACCGGCTCATCCTTGAGCCGCGCGGCATGCACTACCGCGTGCAGTTCCCCGGGCCGACGGGCACCAACGCCGTCGAGGCAGCGCTGAAGATCGCCCGCAAGGTCACCGGCCGTCAGCGCATGGTCTCGTTCACCAACGCCTTCCACGGCATGACCGTCGGCTCCCTGGCGGTCACCGGCAACGCCTTCAAGCGCAAGGGCGCCGGGTTCCCGCTGACCTACAGCGAGAGCATGCCGTACTGCGGCTACTTCGGGCAGGACGTCGACACGCTGGAGTACATGGACAAGCTCCTGGCTGACAAGGGCAGCGGTGTGGACCACCCGGCGGCGATCATCACCGAGACGGTCCAGGGCGAGGGCGGCCTGGCCGCCTGCAGCATGCAGTGGCTCAAGGGCCTTGAAGAGCTCTGCCGCAAGCACGACCTGCTACTGATCGTCGACGACATCCAGACCGGCAACGGCCGCACCGGACCGTATTTCAGCTTCGAAGAGGCCGGCATCACGCCGGATATCGTCACCGTCTCCAAGTCGATCAGCGGCTACGGGCTGCCCATGTCGCTGACCCTGGTCAAGCCGGAGCACGACATCTGGGAGCCGGGCGAGCACAACGGCACCTTCCGCGGCCACAACCTGGCCTTCGTGACCGCTAAGCGCGCCCTGGAACTGTACTGGAGCGACGACACCCTGCAGCGCGAGACCGAGCGCAAGGCCCGTCGCATCTACGAGGCATTGCAGGAGTTGATCGACAAGTACCCCCGCGCCGGCGGCGAACACCGCGGTCGAGGCATGATGCGCGGGATTCGCTTCACCAAGGACAAGGAACTGGCCAGCACGATCTCGGAGATCGCCTTCGAGCACGGGCTGATCATCGAGACCTCCGGCCCCGAGGACGATGTGCTCAAGCTCCTGCCGCCGCTGATCATCGAGGACCGGGACCTCGAGGAGGGCCTGGCGATCATCGAGCGCGCCCTCGGCGAGGCGATGCAGCGCCGCGGGCTGGCCTGAACCGTACCCGGCCGGTGGCGGCCCGGGTCGCCGCCGGCCATCTCCCCCACCCTCATCAACGAACCGAGTGCACCGGGCCCTCCGTCGCCCGGCCCATCCAGTAAGCGAGGTCAACCATGATCGTGCGTCACATGCAGGACATCATCGGCTCCGACCGCGAGGTCGAGACCGATGAATTCATCAGCCGCCGGATCATCCTCAAGGAGGACGGGATGGGGTTCTCGTTCCACGAGACCATCATCAAGGCCGGCACTAACATGTTCATCTGGTACGCCAACCACCTTGAGTCGGTCTACTGCATCTCGGGCAAGGGCGAGATCGAGGTCGTCGGCGGTGAAACCTACACCATCGAGCCGGGCATGCTGTACGGCCTCGACGGCCACGAGAAGCACTACCTGCGCGCCGAGGAGGAGCTGCGCCTGATGTGCGTCTTCAACCCGCCCCTGACTGGCCGCGAGGTACACGACGAGAACGGCACCTACCCGCTCCTCGACTGACCCGCAGCCGCCCTCACCGGCGCCCCGACGCCGCCACCTCGGTGGCGGCGCTGCGGGTCCGGGCGCTCAGGCGCTGGCAACTGGCCAACTCCTCGTGCACGTCGGCCATCGCCCCCCCATCGGCCCCCGCCACCGCCTCGGCCAGCTGCCCGGCCAACCGCCGTGCGTGGCGCCGACCTCCGGGCCCGAGCAGTGCGCGCCCCAACCAGCCGAGCAGCAGGCTGGCCACACTGCCGCCGGCGAGCAGGGCAAAGGGCCAGCTGATCTCACCCGCCACCGCCGGCGCGGGCACGCTCGGCAAGGCCAGCCACTCGGCACCTCCCCGCGTGACCAGCCAGAGCCCGCCGAAAAGCGCGGCGGCCTCACTGGCGCCCCGTAAGGCCCCCACCCCCCGCCACCAGAGGCGCGGACGGGGCGACCAGGCCAGCTCGCCCAATCGCCCCCGCAGCTCGCCGGCGCGCGGCACCGCTGCAGTCACTGCCAGGCTGCGAAGCCGCTCTGCAGCCGGCTCCGGCAACCGCGCCGCGGCCGGCTCGATGGCCTGCAACAGGCCGTCACGCAGCAGCGGCTCGGCAACCTTCGGCCGCGGCAGCGCCGAGGTGGCGACGGCCGTGACCGCGGGACGCCCGCGCAGGCCCGAGAACAGCGCGCCGAGCAACCGCTTCAGCGGTGAGGCCACGGCCCGCATGCCGGCCTGACGATAGGCTCCGGCGGCACCGGCAAGCAGCTCGGCCTCGTTCACCGCCTGGCGCTGGGCCGTCACCAGCCTCTCGCCGTCGAGTTCGAGGCGCTCGGGATCGGGTAGACACGCCGCGCTACGGCTGATCAGTTCGGTGACATCGGCACGGAGACGCTCCAGCGGCGCGCGGCGCTCACGCACCCGGGCAGCGATCCGCTCGGCCAGCCGGGAGACGCCCTCGCCCCCGACCGCGTCCGTGGCCAGCAGCTCCACCGCCTGCAGGCCCTGGCGGCCGAGCAGCTCTCGCAGGTGCTCCAGACAGGCATCCCGATCCGACGGGGTGAGACGATCGGCATGGTTCAGGGCGACCATCAGCACCTCGGCGTGATGGGCCAGGCGGGCGAAGTACCCCTCATGGGCCAGCGCGTGGGCATACTTGAGCGGATCGACAACCCACAGCAGCAGGTCGCAGCGCTCGATCAGCCGCTCAGCCACCGCCCAGTGGTCCTGCACCACCGAATCCATATCGGGCAGGTCGAGGAGCACCGCACCATCCAGATCACTGCGTCCGCGACCATCCGGCACGCTACGCCGCTCGAAGACCTGTAGCCAGTCGAGCAGCGCTGCGACCCGGTCATCCTCGACCACGGTCACTGCCACCGCGTGATCCGTCGTCGGCCGGCGTACCCCCGGGGCAGAGACCTCCTCGCCCACTAGGGCATTCACCAAAGAGGATTTCCCACTGCCGGTCCCGCCGGCCACGGCGATCACGACATGATCCCGTGAGCGGGCCAGACGCTCCCGGGCCCGTCCCTGCACATGCGCCATCTCGTCGACCAGCGTCGGCGGCAGGCGACCGGCACCGAGGCGATGCAGCGCCTCCAGGGTCTCCAGGCCGGTATCCACGTCGCTCGTCCCACGCGTGGCGACGCCGCTGCTGCTCGAGCCCAGCCGACGCATCACAGCACCCCCGCCAGCGCATCCCGCCGGGCCCGCACCGCATCCACCGCCTCCGGCGACGGGGCTGCCACAGTCAGTAACCGGTGGTAGACCTGCGCCTCGGACTCGGCGAGTTCGGCGACCCGGTTGTGGAGATCCTCGCGGATATCGGTGATGAGCTGATGGACGTTGCGTTCGCCGAGGATCCGCGAGAGGACCGTGTGGGTCGTGGTCGAACCTGCGGCGGTCAGGGCCAGCTCGCCGGTGCTCAGGCCGCCACTGAGGGTGAAGAGGACCAGAACGGCGCTGGTGAAGGTGGCATTGATGCCGGTGGTTGCCCGGCGGGCCCAGCTGAGCTTGGCCCGACCGATGGTGGCCACGTGCTCGGCGACCTGCTGCTCCCAGGCCGCCACCAGCGCCTCGGCATCCGCACGCCGGGCGACTGAACCTGCGGCACGCGGACGCGGCTCCCGGGCGAAGATGGCACGACCCACCGGTTCCTGCTGCCAGGCACTCTCCACGCCGGCAGCGGTCTGCTCGAGAACCGTGTGCAGCATCTCGGCGATACCAGCGCGGGCCTCCTCCTTGGCCTCCTGCTCCACCTGACGCCCCCCTCGGCCCAGCGGCAACCAGGCCAACCAGCGCCGCGGCGAGAGCTGACCCACCGCCGCATGGAGCTGGCGCTGCAGCCAGCCACTGCCGACCAGCTCGGTCCAGCGGCGCAGCACCTCCCGGCGCAAGGGCTCCCCCTCGTGGAGCTGGGTGAGCACGCGCTGCGGGACGTCGGCGTAGTCCTCTTCGACGGTGGCGGCCAAACCGCGGGCCGCAGCGCGCTCCGAATCGACCGCCTCAAGCAGGGCGTCGACCTCTGCCGGCAGATAGCGCACGGCACCGAGCACCGTACGGCGCCGATGGGCGGCACGCTGCTCCGCCGGGGCGAGGGCGCGGATCCGCTCAAGCACCGGCCCGGCCACCGACTCGGGCAGGCGCTCGCCGGAGACCGGCGCCGTGGGCAGGTGCGCCGTCTCGACGGTGCGGTGGCCGGCGGCGTCGAGCTTCTCGGCCAGGTCGGGGAGGATCTCGTGCGCCTCGGCATCACTGGCCTGGGTCAGCACGACCAGGGTCGAGACGTCCAGCTGCGCCGCCTGGCGCAGATAGACCATGCCCGCCTCGTCGGCGTAGGTGCGGGCGGTGGCCAGCCAGACCCAGACATCGGCCACCTCCAGCAGGCGCTCGGTGGCGGCGCGATTGGCGGTCTCGACGCTGTCCACATCCGGCGCATCCACCACCACCAGGCCCTCCGGCACCGACTCCAGAGGGGCCGTGCGCAGAGCGGCGCGTTCGGCCTCCGCGGCCAGGACGCCGCGGCGCAGCACCGTATCCAGATCGCCGGGGCGTCCGATCACCGTGGGCACCGAGGTGGTCGGCCGGCGCGCGCTGGTGGCGGCCACCGCCGAGCCGGCCAGCGTGTTGGCCAGGGTGGATTTGCCGGCACCGGTACCGCCGGCGAAGACCACCAGCAGGGGCTCATCCTCGCGCTCGAGGCGGGCGATGAGCCCGTCCATACGGCGCAGAAGCCGTTCCCAGGGCGGCAGCCAGGGGGCATCCCGGAGGCGGGCCGCCTCGCCGTCGAGGCCGAGCAGGTCGTGGCGGAGTTCGGTGAGGGTCTGCTGGAGCTCTTCGCGGTCCATCGCGACAAGATACAGGGAAACCCGGTGGATGTTCACGTACCCGGCCCGACATCCACCCCCGGGGGGATTACACGACCCCGGGCAGGCCCGCCGCCTGAGCCGGGCATCTATTCGACCTTCTCGAGGTCCACGGCGACAGGATCATGATCGGAGGAGCGGTAGGCGTCGTCGCGGACGCGCTGCGGGTCACTGTCGAACTCCAGAAAGCGCGGTTCGTCGGCGTTGATCGGATGCCGGTGAACCGCTGCCACGCGCCCGGCCAGCGCCGGGTGGGCCTGCAGATGATCCAGGTAGCCCGATTCACCACGGAAGACGTAGGTGTAGCGCTCGGGCCATGGCAGGTGCTCGGCGAGCAGATCCACCTTGCCCGCCGCGGCCAGGGCACGCGCCGGATCCTCGCCGCCGTAGGCGTTTAGATCGCCGGCGATCAGCACCGGCAGGAGCTCGTCGCGCTCACTGCGCCAGCGCTCGAGGTACTCGACCAGCGCTCCGGCCTGCTCGGTCCGGCGCCGGTTCCAGCACCCCTGGCCTCGATCCACGTCCCCGGCATCCGGGCAACGGGTTTTCGACTTGAAGTGGATGCCCGTCACGGCGAAGGGATCCCCACCCCCACGGGGTCGAAATGCGGCCAGCGGCGGCGGGCGGTGATGAACGCCCCGGGCATCACGAACGGTCCCGGTCAGCGGCTCGACCCGATCTTCGCGATAGGCCAGGGAGACCTTGATGGCGTCGCTGCCGGTCTCCCCGCCGCTGGCCAAGCGCCAGGGGTGGCCGGTGGCCGCAGCCAGCCTTTCGATGAAGTCCTCGGGGGCGTCCCGGCGATTCTCCATCTCCACCAGCACCAGCATGTCGGCGTGCAAGGATTCTGCGGCGGCGAGCAGCTTGGCCCGCTGGCGCTGCAGTTCTGCCCGGCTGGCCGCACCGCGCTCCCCCAGGGTGAGGAAGTAGTTCTCAACGTTGAAGGCCGCCACCCGCACCGTGCCCGGCTCCGGCGACGGCAGCGACCCGGGTCGCGGGTTGGACTGCTCGAACCCGGGGGGCTCGGTCGGGTGCAGGCGCCAGGCGCCGAAGGCGTGGGTCAGCACTCCGGTCAGGTCCGTCACCCGGCTCCCCACCCGCCGCGTGCCGTCGGCATCCAGGTGGGGTATGGGATCGGGCCGGCTCCGGTAGCTGCCGTCATCCAGACGCAGGCGTCCCGCGATCAGGGCCGGATCGTCAGGGCCGTGCCCAGGCAGGAAGTTGGTGGGGCGGAAGGCGCGCCGCTCAGGGGTCAGCTTCAGGGTACCGTAGCGCGCAAGCTCGTGGTTGCCGCTGACCACCATTGGCGGCCGGATGCGCACCAGCACTCCCTCCAGGCGCTCCGGATCGGCCGCCGGCCACGCCACGGGATGGGGGGCCAGCTCGGCCTCTCCGCAGTCGCGGACCGCCTCCAGCCATTCGAGCTGAGGCCGCCCGCGGTGTTCGCCGGCACGACCGGTGAGCAGGACCCGCCGGCCGGGCTCGATGCGTTCACGCTGCTCGGATGCCAGCTCGGGGGCATAGACGAACAGCCCCGCCGGCTTGCCGTCCGGGGCAGGCTCGACACTTTGGATGAAGAAGCCGTCCAGCCCGTCCTCACCGAGGAAGGCGCCGGTCACCACACCGCACACCTGGATCGTCTCGTCCGGAGCCGGGCGATCGTCTATCTGCCCGGCCACTTTGTGGACAGCGGTGGTCTCCGCGGAGGCACACACTCCGTCGGCGGACGCCGCGCCGCCGGCGAGCAGTAGCACGGCTCCGAGCAGAACCGGCGCCCATCCCGCTGCCATGCGTATTCCAGTCACCTTGGACTCCTCCCTGAGTTCACTCCCTCGCCCGCGGCGCGCCGTGGGCCCGTTCCAGGCGCTCCAGCTCGGCACCGACCACATTGACCGGGGTCGTGTACCGAGCCAGCCAGTCGTAAAGGACCGGGATGACGAACAGCGTCAACAGGGTCGCAAACCCCATGCCGCCGATGATCACGGTACCGATGGCGGCACGGCTCTCGGCCCCGGCGCCCAGCGCCAGAACCAGGGGGACCGCACCGAAGACCGTGGAGATCGCCGTCATCAAGACGGGACGGAAGCGCAGCACCGCCCCGGCGTGGATGGCCTCGCGCACGCTGTAGCCCTGGTCCCGCAGCTGATTGGCGAACTCAACGATCAGGATCCCGTTCTTCGTCATCAGGCCGATTAGCAGGATCATACCGATCTGGCTGTAGATGTTCAGGCTGCTGCCGCCGAGCAGAAGCGCACCCAGGGCCCCAGTGATGGCCAGCGGCACCGCGGTCATGATGATCAGCGGATGGACGAAGCTCTCGAACTGCGCCGAGAGCACCAGAAAGACGATGAGCAGAGCCAGACCGAAGGTGAGGAAGACCGCCCCGCCGGCGCGCTTGAACTCGTCCGACAGGCCCAGGTAGCTGATCCGCGCTGTGGCGGGCAGCTCCTCGGCGGCCACCTGCTCGAGGTAAGCCAGGGCCGCGCCCAAGTCGTAACCCGGCGCCAGCGACGCGGTCAGCGTCACCGCCGGCAGGCGATCGACGCGGCTGAGAGCCGGCGGCGCGCCCTCCTCTTCTAAGGTGACTAAGGCCGAGAGGGGGATCAGCGCACCGTCGTTGAGGCTGCGCACGTGCAGCCGGTCCAGGTCGCCCGGGTTGCGCCGATCCACCGCCTCGGCCTGGAGCATGACGTCGTACTCGCGCCCGCGGTCGAGGTAAGCGGTCACCGTGCGCGAGGCAAGCAGGGTCTGCACGGTGCGCCCCAGCGCCTCGGCACTGACCCCGAGGTCAGCGGCCCGGTCACGGTCGATGCGCACGTTGAGCTGCGGACGCGTGGCGTCATAGCTGCTGTCGAGGTTGACCAGGCGGGGATTTTCGTCCCGGGCCCGATCCAGGATGCGCTCGGTCCAGCCGGCTACCTCATCGTAATCGGTGCCACCGACCACGAACTGTACCGGCTGTTGGAATCCACTCTGGCCGAGACCCGGGGGATTCACGGCGAAGGCGCGCACGCCGGGGACGCCCATCAGCCGCGGCATGGTCTCGGCGACAATCTGCTGCTGACTCCGCGAACGATCGCCCCAGTCCTCCAGGCCAACAATGATGAACGCGCTATTGGCGCGCCCGCCAAAGCCCAGGATGCTCAGCACCCGACGAGCCTCACCAGTCTCCTCGCGCAGCGGCCGCAGGATCTCCTCCAGCTCGCGTACGCCGGCATCGGTGTGCGCCGCGGTGCTGCCCTCCGGCGCGCTCGCCGGGACAATGAACACGCCGCGGTCCTCGGTGGGGGTCAGCTCTTGGGGCAGCGCCTGATAGAGCGCATAGGCGCCGACGGCGGCGGCCACCCCGACGCCGAGCACGGCGATGGGCGCCTGCAGCGCACCGCCCAGCGCACGACGGTAGCCGCCGGTCAGGCCGGTGAAGAACCGCTCGGCAACCGCTTCGAGCCCCCCTGGCTGTGCCGCCCGGGGGCGCAGCCACTTGGAACAAAGCATGCCCGTCAGGGTCAGGGCAACGAAGCTGGAGAACACCACCGCCGCCGCCAGCACCAGCCCGAACTCGGTGAACAGACGTCCGACGTTCCCCTCCATGAACGCAATGGGCACGAAGACCGCCACCAACGAGATGGTGGTGGCAATGACCGCGAAACCCACCTGGCGCACGCCGCGGTAGGCGGCCAGCAGCGGCGGCTCGCCCTCGTCGATGCGCCGCTGGATGTTCTCCAGCACCACGATGGCGTCGTCGACCACCAGCCCGATGGCCAGGATCAGCGCCAGCAGCGTCAGGACGTTGAGCGAGAAGCCGAGCGGACCCATGACGATGAACGCGCCGATTACCGCCACCGGGATGGTCACCGAAGGGATCAGGGTGGCGCGCAGGCTGCGCAGGAAGACGAAGATAGTCAGCACCACCAACCCGACGGCGATCAGCAGGGTGCGCACCACCTCGCGGATCGACTGGCGCACGAACTGCGACTCGTCGTAGCCGACCACCAGACGCAGATCGGCGGGCAGCTGATCCTCGAGCCGGGCCATCTCGGCGAGCACGGCGTCGGCGACGGCGATGGTGTTGGCCCGGGACTGGCGAATGATCCCCAGCCCCACCGCGGTCTCGCCGTCCAGGCGCACGGCGGTGTCGTCATCCTCCACCCCGCGTTCGACCCGGGCTACCTCGCCCAGGCGGACCAGCTCGTCGCCGCGGCGCTCAATGACCAGGCGAGCGAAGTCGTCGCGATCGCGCAGCCGGGTGTCGGTGCGCACGGTCAGCTGCCGGGCCACCGACTCGATCTCGCCGGCGGGCAGCTCGATGTTCTCCCGGCGCAGGGCATTCTCCACGTCCTCGACGGTCAGGGCGCGGGCCGCCAGGGCCTCGCTATCGAGCCAGATGCGCATGGCGTAGCGCCGCTCGCCGCCGATGCGCACCCGCGCCACGCCGTCAAGCACCGAGAGCCGATCCACCAGGTGGCGGTCGGCGTAGTCGGTCATCTCCTCGGGGCTCATGCGGCTACTGCTCAGGGACAGCCACATCATCGGCCGGGCGTCGGCCTCGGTCTTGGCCACCACCGGGGGGTCGGCATCCGCGGGCAGGTCGTCGAGGATCCGTCCGATGGCGTCACGCACGTCGTTGGCGGCGGCGTCGATATCCCGGCCCACCTCGAACTCGATATCCGTCTCACCGCGCCCGTCGCGACTCTCCGAGGTCATCGAGCGGATCCCGTCGACACTGCTCACCGCCGATTCGATCAGCTCGGTGATCTCGGTGTCGATCACCGCCGGCGCGGCACCGGTGTAGCGCGTCTCGATGGAGACCACAGGGGGATCGATGTCGGGGTATTCGCGCACCGGCAGCTGGGCGAGGGAGGCGATGCCGAGGACGACGATCAGCACGCTGGCCACGGTGGCCAGCACGGGGCGGCGGATCGCGATGTCGGAGAGGATCAACGGGCGGCCTCGGCCAGGCCGTCACCGGTCGCTGCGGCGTCGGCCGACGGGTTGCGTACCCGCACCCGGGCGCCGTCGCTCAGACGCTGGTGGCCGAGGGCCACCACCCGGTCAGCGGCCTCCAAACCGGCGACGATCTCCACCCGGCCGTCGCGGCGCTGGCCGCTCTGCACCGCCACCCGGTGGGCCACGCCATCGTCGACGCGGTAGACGTAACGCGCCCGGCCCTCGAGGATCAGCGCCTCCTCGGGGATGACGACGCCCTCGCGCTGGTCGAGCTCCAGCTCGACCTGCAGGAACATGCCCGGTTTGAGACGCCCGTCCGGGTTATCGATCTCGGACTCCAGGCGCAGTGTACGGGTGATCGGGTCGACACGACTGTCGATCCGGCGCAGCTCCCCGGAGAAGGTGCGATCGGCGAACCCAGCGCTGGTGGCCGTCACCGGCAGCCCGGGCTCGAGCTGCCCGAGCAGCCGCTCCGGGACCGAGAAACCGACACGCAGGGTGGTAGTATCATCGAGGGTGGTGATGACGGTCTGCGGGTCCACGTAAGCACCGAGGCTGACCTCGCGCATCCCGGTTACCCCCTTAAACGGAGCCCTGATGCGGCGCTCACGCAGCTGGGCCTCGGCCACCCGGACCTGGGCGCCGGCCACGGCGACACCGGCCACCAGGGTATCCAGATCCTGCTCGGTGGCGTCTCCGGTCTCGCGCAGGGAGCGCGTTCGACGCAGCTGCGCCTGCAGGTCCTCCAGGTGGGCCTGGGCCTCCTCCAGCACCGCTTGCTCCCGCTCGGCATCCAGCTCCAGCAGGGTCTGTCCGGCCCCCACCGCAGCCCCCTCCTGGAAACCGATGGCCGTGACCCGTCCGGCCGCCTCGGTGACGACAGCGACAGCCTCCCGGGCGCGGGTGGTTCCGGTCGCCCGGAAGGTATCGCGGATCGTCGCCCGCTCTGCACCGGCGGTCTCGACCACCGCCTCGCGCCCCGCCGGGGGGCCACCCGCGGGCGACGGCTCGCCACGCGTCAGCCAATAACCACCGGACGCCACCCCGGCAATCAGCAGGGCGGCGAAGAGGATCTGGTAAGCGGGACGCATGGTGACTCCTGGCAGGGACCGTCGATAGCCAGGGTATATTAGCGCCCTCTCATGTGCCGCGCCACACGCGCTCCACCCGCTCACTGGCCGAGAGCTTGGCCATCAGCCGGGAGAGCTGCTGGACGTCGCTGACCTGCACATCGATATCGATGCGGTAGGCGTCCGCCGGCTCGGCGTGGGTCTGCACGCCGTCCAGGCGCACCCCCTCGTGGCCGCACAGGCGGGTGATCTCGCTCAGTGGCCCGTCAAGCACCCCGGTACGGACGTGGATGCGCACCGGATAGCGCCCGGCCGGAGCCGTCCGCCAGTTGACGTCGAGCAGACGTTCCGGCTCCCGTTCCCGCAGCTGCTCCACATTGCGGCAGTCCTGACGGTGGATCGTCACCCCCGAGCCCCGGGTGATGAACCCGATGATCGGGTCCCCGGGTGCCGGGGCACAGCAGCGGGCCATACGGGTCAGCAGGTTGCCCACGCCCTCCACGGTGACGTCATCGTCACCGCCCGGTTTCTCGGGGCGGCGGGCCCGCTCGGGCGCCGCCGGGGGCTCCGGCTGCTGCGGCAGCAGCCGGTCGCGCAGCAGGGCCGCGATCTGCCCAGAGGTCACTTCGCCCCGGCCTAGGGCCGAGAGGAACAGCTCCGCCCGGGCGTAGCGGCTACGCCGGACCACCTCGTCGGTGCTCACCTCCTCCAGCCCGAGACGGCGCAACTCCTTGTCCAGCGCCTGGCGCCCTGCCGCCACGTTCTTGTCGTGATCGCGCTGCCGAAACCAGGTGCGTACCTTGGTGCGCGCTCGATTGGTGTAGAGATACCCCAGCTCCGGGTTGATCCAGTCGCGGCTTGGCCGCTCCTCGCGACTGGTGAGGATCTCAACCCGATCGCCGTTCTCCAGGGGGCGGGTCAGCGGCGCGATCCGGTTGTTGATCTTCGCCCCGCGACAACGGTGGCCCAGGCCAGTATGGATGTGGTAGGCAAAATCCAGCGCCGTCGCCCCCCGCGGCAGGTCGATCACGTCTCCCCCCGGGGTGAGGGCATAGACCCGATCAGCGAAGACCTCGGCACGGACACGATCAACGAAATCCCCCTCGTCGTCGTCCTCGCGCCCCCACTCGAGGATCTGGCGCAGCCACGCGATCTTCTGTTCAAACTCCGCGTCCTGCCTGCCGCCCTCCTTGTAGCGCCAGTGGGCGGCGATCCCCAGCTCCGCCTCGGCGTGCATCTCGTGGGTACGGATCTGCACCTCCACCGCCTTGCCCTCGGGGCCGGCCACCGCGGTGTGCAGCGAGCGGTAGTTGTTCTCTTTGGGGGTTGCGATGTAATCGTCGAACTCCCGCGGGATCGGCATCCACAGGCCGTGGACGATCCCCAGGGCGGCGTAGCAGGCGCGCTCATCGTCGACGAGGATACGCACGGCGCGCAGGTCGTAGAGGTCGTCGAAGCGCAGCCCCTTGCGCTGCATCTTCCGATAGATGCTGTAGATATGCTTGGGGCGACCGTAGACCTCGGCCTCGAGGCCCGCCTCGTCCATGGCCGCCTGCAGCTGGCTGCAAACCTGCTCGATGTAGGCCTCGCGATCGCGCCGGCGCTCGGCCAGGCGCTTGGCGAGCTCCATGTAGGCCTCCGGCTCCAGATAACGGAACGCCAGATCCTCCAGCTCCCACTTGAGCTGCCAGATACCCAGCCGATTCGCCAGGGGCGCATAGATATCCCGCGTCTCGCGGGCCAGGCGGCTGCGCTCCTCCTCGCCGAGCCCGCGGCAACTGCGCAGGTCGTGCAGCCGCTCGGCCAGAGCGATGAAGACCACCCGGACATCCCGGGCCATGGCCAGCAGCATCTTGCGCAATCCCTCAACCCGCTCGCCCTGAATGGCCGACTCAAGCTCGGCGGAGTCACGGAACCGGCCGATGCCGTGCATGCGGCACACCCCTTGGGCGAGTTCGGCGATGTCGGGACCCAGATGCTTGCCCAGCCCGGCGATGGCGCCCTCCTGCAACTCGGGCAGATCGTGGATCAGCGCCGCCGCCAGGGTCGCGGCGTCCAGGCCCAGCTCGGCAAGGATGGTCGCGGTGTAGACAGCGTGGGCGAAATACGGCTCGCCGGAATCGCGCAGCCGCTCCCCGTAACCGGCCCGCGCACGCGCCCAGGCGCCCTCGAGCAGCTCGCGGTCGGCGTCGCTGAGCGACACCGGCAGGCGGTGCAGCCAGGCGGCCGGCTCCAGGGTGGTGACGTCGTCGATGTCGGCTAGGGCGGATTGGACCATGGGCCTCGGGGGTTCAGGGTTCAGGGTTCAGGGTTCAGGGTTCAGGGTTCAGGGGGAGAGTTTCAGGCTGCAACGGGGCCGTGACAAGGGAGAACGCTCTCCCGTCGCGGCACGAGCGGTTGACGACTGAGCCGATCCACACTGTTGTACATAAAACCATCTGTGTATATAGTACTACCCATGGATACCCTTACAGACCGCCAACGCGAAATCCTCGAGCTCATCCGCCGCTCGGTGGCGGAGCGGGGATACCCCCCGACTCGAGCCGAGATCTGTCAGAGCCTCGGCTTCCGCTCACCGAACGCTGCCGAGTCCCACTTGCGTGCGCTCGCCCGCAAGGGGGCCATCGAAATGCGGCGCGGCGCCTCGCGGGGCATCCGGCTGACCGATGCCGCTGCCCGAGGCAACCCCGAAGCACCCCGGACCACCGAGGAAACGGACGGCACCGGCCTCCCGGTTGTCGGGCGGGTGGCCGCCGGTAGTCCGCTGCTGGCCGAGGAGAGCATCGAGCGCTACTGCCAGGTCGATGCTGCACTGTTCTCCCCGCCGGCCGATTACCTGCTGCGTGTCCGCGGCGAAAGCATGCGCGATGCCGGCATCCTGGACGGCGATCTGCTCGCCGTTCGCCGTGACACCGAGGCCCGGGACGGGCAGATCGTGGTGATCCGCCTCCACGACGAAGTCACCGTCAAGTTCCTGGAACGCCGCGATGGCGTCCTGCGGCTGATCCCGGCCCACCCGGACTACCCCGTCATCGAGGTGGCGGCGGACGGTCAGGATGCCGTGCTCGAGGGCATCGGCGTCGGCGTGCTGCGTAGTCCGCTCCACCCGCGCGGTCCGGAAGACGACACGGCGTCCGACTGAGGAGGCGCAACCGTGAGCGAAGCTGCCCTGCAACCGCTGTTGAACGATCCGCGCATCTGGCGCCCTGGCCGCCGGGCCGAGACCGCCCGGCAACCCGCGCTCGGCACCGGTTATCCGGAACTGGACGCCGCCCTGCCCGACGGCGGCTGGCCTCTGGGCACCGTGACCGAGATCTTCCACGAGCAACCGGCCATCGGCGAACTCCAGCTGATCCTGCCCAGCCTGGCAGCGCTGAGCCGGCGCAGGCAGTGGCTGGCCCTGGTCGCCCCGCCCTACATCCCCTACGCCCCGGGGCTGGCCCACGCGGGGCTGGACCTCTCACGGGTGCTGCTCATCCACCCGCGCGCCCACGAAGAGCACCTCTGGGCCATGGAGCAGGCGTTGCGGAGCGGAACCTGCGGCGCTGTGGTCGGCTGGCCCCGGCAGGCAGACCGGACCGCCCTGCGCCGCCTGCAACTGGCCGCCGAAACCGGCGAAAGCTGGGCCGCCCTGTTCCGGCCGCACAAGGCACGGCACCAGGCCTCCACGGCGGCAATCCGTATCGCCCTACAACCGGAAGAGAACGCCACGCTCGGCGTCGACCTGCTCAAGTGCCGCGGCGCCCAGCCGCGCCGGCTACAGCTCCGGCCGGCACAGGCTGCCCCTCCGAACCCCACCGAAGCCCGAAACACCACCGAGGCGCGCTACCCCTCTCCACGCACCGAGGGCACCGCAGCAGCAGCCGAATCTGCCCTCCGGGAGGCGCCGGCCGGTGACCAGCCCCGTCAGGCTGCACCGTCTCCGCGGCGCCAGCCACGACGGCAGGACGCTCGCTCCCGCACCGCCGCGGGGCAGTTGCCCCTGCCCCTCTAGCACGACACGCTGCGCCCCAACCATGCCGGAGCCACACACCAGCCCGCTGTGGCTCGCTGTCCGCTTGCCTGCGCTGGCCGCCGAGCCCCCGACCTCGGCAGGGCACACCCTCGAGCAAGTCGGCCTGTGGGGCCTGGAGCTCACGCATCAGGTGAGTCTCGCCCCCCCCGACACCGTCTTCCTTGAGGTCGGCGGCAGCCAGCGGCTGTTCGGGGGACCGGGGGAGATCCGACGCCACGCCCGGAAGGGTTTGCAGGGGCTGGGCCAGACTCCGGCATACTTGGCTGCTGCCCCCACGCCCCAGGGCGCCCGGCTGCTCGCCCGGGCCAGCCCGGGCACCTGGGTGACGGACCGCCGGACGCTCCGCCACACCCTGATGCCCCTGCCCTGCCAGCTCCTCGATCCGACCCCGGCCCAGCAGGAAGCCCTGGACGCCCTCGGACTGAGCCGTCTGGGCGACTGCCTGCGCATGCCCCGCAGTGGCCTGCGTCGCCGCATCGGCGATCCCCCCGTGCGCAGGCTGGAGCAGGCCCTCGGCGAACGGCCCGAACCGCGCCACTGCATCACGCCGCCGCAGCACTACCGCGGCCGCCTGGAACTGCCGGCCCCGACGACCGCCACCCGGGCCGCCGCCTTCGGCCTGCACCGGTTGCTGCGCGCCCTGGTGGGGATGCTGCGTGGCATCGACGCCGGGGTCCAACAGGCCACCGTCATCCTGGAACACCCCGACGCGCCGGAGACTCGACTGACGCTGGGGTTCCTGCGCCCGACCCGCGACCTCGAACACATGGCCCACATCGCCCGCCACCGACTGGAGCGCCAGAGGCTCCCCGATGTGGCGGTGGCTATCCGCCTCGAGGCGGATCAGCTGCTCCCGTACCACGGCACCAGCGGCCAGCTCTTCGAGGAGGTCGGCACCAGCACCGAGGCCGTCCGCACCCTGAGCGAACGGCTCATCGCCCGCCTGGGAACCGATTGCGTCCACCGCCTGGCCGTTTGCCCAGACCCGCGCCCGGAGCGGGCCTGGCGCCGCATCCCACTGGAACACCCCGATCAGCCGCCCGTCGCCACGCCACCGCGACCAGCCTGGCTGCTACGCCGTCCGCAGCGGCTGCGCAGTAGCGAGGACCGCCCATACTGGGGCGGCCCCCTCCACTTGGAGGCCGGCCCGGAACGGATCGAGAGCGGTTGGTGGGACGGCGAGGACGTGGTGCGCGACTACTACGTAGCCCGCGCCCCGGGCGGTAGCCGTCTCTGGGTCTATCGCGACCACCGCCCTCCCTACGGCTGGCACCTGCACGGCTTCTTCGCCTGAGAACGCCTCACGGCGCCCCGCTGACAACCTCCACGCCCGCAGCCTGCAGCGTCCGCTGCACCGAGGCGTCGTTGCTGGCATCCACCGGACGGGTCAGGTCCCACAGGAAGTGCACCCGGAAGCCGGCCCGGGCACCATCCTCCGCGCTCCAGAGCGCGCAGTAGTCCCGCGCCAACCCGCAGACGTAGATTTGCTCGACACCGAGTTCGCGGAGATAGCCGGCCAGCCCCGTCGAGGGTCGCCGCCCATCGGGCGCGAAATTCTCGCGGAAAGCGCTGTAGGAGTCGACCAGCGGGTCGGTGGCCTTGCGCAGCACAAGATCCGCGTAGCGCCAAGGGATCCCGTCGTGCAGGGCCGCCCCGGGCGTGTCCTGTACACAGTGATCGGGCCACAGCACCTGCTCGACACCGTGGAGCTCAATCACCTCGAAGGGGGAACACCCCGGATGGCTGGAAGCGAAAGAGATATGCCCCGGCGGATGCCAGTCCTGAGTAGCTACCACGTAGCGCACGGGCGCCCGCTCGAGCAAGCGGGCAATGGGGGCTACGACTTCTTCACCGCCCTGGGTCGGCAACGCGCCGCCGGGCATGAAGTCCGGCTGGACGTCGACGACGAGCAAAGCCGCGTGCTCGGCGTCTCTAGGTTGGGCCTCGACCACTGCAACCTCCCGGGGATCGGTCGGTGTCCCCTTATCAGGGTAGCCGCCGCGGCGCCGGCAGCAAGCCAGCGCCGCAACGACTGCAGCGGTCGGTTCGTGGTTACTCTTCCTCGACCGCCTTCATGGACAGCCGGATCCGGCCCTGCCGGTCCACCTCGAGCACCTTGACCCGTACCGAGTCGCCCTCGGCCAACTCGTCGGCGACGTTCTCGACCCGGTTGTTGGAGATCTGAGAGATGTGCACCAGACCGTCCCGGCCGGGCAGGATGTTGACGAAGGCCCCGAAGTCCATGAGCTTCGCCACTTTGCCCTCGTAGACCTTGCCCACCTCGACATCGGCGGTCAGCAGCTCGATGCGCTTCTTCGCCTCCTCGGCCGCGGCCTTGTCGGCGGAAGCGATGGTCACTACGCCCTCGTCGCTGATATCGATGTTGGTGCCGGTCTCCTCGGTCAGGCCACGGATGGTGGCACCGCCCTTGCCGATGACGTCGCGGATCCGCTCCGGGTCGATCTTCATGGTCAGCAGACGCGGGGCGTACTCGGACATCTGCTCGCGCGGCTTGTCGATCACCCGGTTCATCTCGTCGAGGATATGCAGCCGACCCGAGCGCGCCTGCTCCAAGGCCCGCTCCATGATCTCGCGGGTGATCCCGTCGATCTTGATGTCCATCTGCAGCGCGGTGACACCGTCCTTGCTGCCGGCCACCTTGAAGTCCATGTCCCCGAGGTGGTCCTCGTCACCGAGGATATCGGTCAGGACGGCGAAGTCGTCGCCCTCCTTGATCAGCCCCATGGCGATCCCCGCCACCTGGGCCTTGAGCGGTACACCGGCGTCCATCAGCGACAGGCTGGTGCCACAGACGGTGGCCATCGATGACGAGCCGTTGGATTCCGTAACCTCGGAAACCACGCGGATGACGTAGGGGAACTCTTCGTCCGAGGGCATCACGGCTTCGACGCCGCGCTTGGCCAACTTGCCGTGGCCAATCTCCCGCCGCTTCGGCGAGCCGATGAAGCCGGTTTCACCAACACAGTAGGGCGGGAAGTTGTAATGCAGCATGAAGGGCTCGCGGCGCTCGCCCTCCAGGGCGTCGATGACCTGGGCGTCCCGGCCGGTCCCCAGGGTACTGACGACGATCGCCTGGGTCTCACCGCGGGTGAAGATCGCCGACCCGTGCGTCCGCGGCAGCACGCCTGCCTGAACGTTGAGCGGGCGCACGGTCTGGTTGTCGCGGCCGTCGATGCGCGGATGGCCGGCCAGAATCCGGCCCCGGACGATCTTCTTCTCCAGCGTCTTGAACGCCTCGCCGACCTCGCCGGCGCTCCAGCCTTCGCGCTCTTCGTCCGCCAGCTCCTCGATGGCCCTATCCCGCAGGGCGCCGACCCGCTCGCTGCGCTCCTGCTTGTCGGCGATCTGGTAGGCCGCCTCGAGCTCCGGGCGCACCCGATCGGCCACGGCCGACTCCAGCGACTCGTTCTTCTCAGGCGGCTGCCAGTCCCACCGGGGCTTGCCGGCCTCGGCGGCCAGGTCGTTGATGGTGTCGATGGCCACCTGCATCTGCTCGTGGCCGTAGAGCACGGCATCGAGCATGGTGCTTTCGGGCAGCAGGTTGGCCTCGGACTCGACCATCAGCACGGCATCGCGGGTACCGGCGACCACCAGATCCAGGTCCGATTCGGCGGTCTGACTGAAGGTCGGGTTGAGGACGAACTCACCGTCCAGGTGCCCGACCCGGCAGGCCCCGATGGGCCCCTCGAACGGGATGCCGGATAGCGCCAGCGCCGCCGAGGTGCCGATCATCGCCGGGATGTCGGCATCAACCTCGTCGTTGAGCGAGAGCACCGTGGCGATGACCTGGACCTCCTGGCGGAACCCCTCGGGGAAAAGGGGCCGGATGGGCCGGTCGATCAGGCGGCAGGTCAGGGTCTCCTTCTCGGAGGGACGACCCTCGCGCTTGAAGAAGCCCCCCGGGATGCGCCCCGCCGCGTAGGTGCGCTCCTGGTAGTTGACCGTCAGCGGCAGGAAGTCGCGTGCCGCGGCGGGGTCCTTCTTGCCGACCACGGTGACCAGGACCACCGTGTCCGCCATGTCCACCAGGACGGCGCCATCGGCCTGTCGGGCCACGCCCCCGGTCTCCAGGGTCACCTGATGCTGACCGAACTGGAAGCTCCGCTTGACCGGGGTCAGGGATAGCTGGCTCTCGCTCATCGTTTTTTACCCCTTGCGCTTACTTGCGAATGCCGAGACGCTCGATGACGTCCTGGTAGCGGCTCCGATCCTTGCGCTTGAGGTAATCGAGCAGCTTGCGGCGCTGGCTGACCAGCTTGAGCAGGCCCTGCCGAGAGTGGTGGTCCTGCTTGTGCACCGAGAAGTGCTCGGTAAGGTGCTGGATACGCGCCGAGAGCAGCGCGATCTGCACCTCGGGCGACCCGGTGTCCGACGGAGAGCGCCGGAACTGCTCGACGATCTCCGATTTTTTCTCAGCATTCAGCGACATGTACGACTCCTGACCTATACGCTCGATTTCGGCCTGTCCATAAAGGCCGTTAGTGTAGCCCTCGCGGGGGCAAAGGAACAAGAATTCACCCGCGAGCGGCGGGAAACTGCGCAGCGGGCTTCTCCCGTCAGCGGCGTGCTACCAGGCGCTTGGGCCCGATGCGGCCATCATCCAGGGCCTGCCCCATGCCCAGGAAGTTGCCGGCGCGATCGTACAGCCGCAGCCAGCCCTCGCTGGGAGCCTTGGGGACGAAGACCGGCTGGCCCTGAACCACGAAGTAGGCGAGATCGTCGGCGAGCTCAACCCCGGTGTACTGCTGGAGGGCCGAGTCCATGGGAAGCAGCGTGGCGTCCAGCGCCTCCCGCCCCTGCTCGGCGCGTGCGGCGAGCATCTCCTCGGTCCACATCGCCGGGTCCTGGTACGGCCCGAGCCCCAGCCTGCGCAGCGCGCAGACGTGGCCGACGGTGCCCAGCGCCTCGGCGATATCCTCGGCCAGCGTGCGGATGTAGGTTCCCTTGGAGCAGTGCACCGACAACTCCAGCTCGTCCCCGCGGACGGCCAGAAGCTGCAGGTCGTAGATCTCCACCCGTCGGCGCTCGCGCTCGACCTCGACCCCCTGACGCGCCAGGTCGTAGAGCCGCTGCCCCTGGTGTTTGATGGCCGAATACATCGGCGGCAGCTGCTCGATGGACCCGCGAAAATCAGCCAGGACCGGCTCGACGCTCTCCGGGTCCAGCCCCGGGACCTCGGCACGGTCGCGTTCGGTGCCCTCGGCGTCCCCGGTATCGGTGGCCACGCCCAGCTTGCAGGTGACCACGTATCTCTTGTCCGCGTCGAGCAGGAACCCGGAGACCTTGGTGGCATCGCCGAAGCAGATCGGCAGCAGCCCGGTGGCCAGCGGATCGAGACTGCCCGTGTGCCCGGCCTTGCGCGCCCCGAAGAGCCGCTTGACCTGTTGCAGGGCCTTATTGGAGGTCACGCCCGCCGGCTTGTCCAACAGCAGCACGCCGGTGACGTTGCGACCACCCCGCCTTTTCGCCATTCGCCTTCTACTCCTTGCTCGATTCGTCGTCCGCTGGCGGCGGTGCCACCTCATCGATGAGGGCACTCAGCCGCGCACCGCGATCGAAGGCGGTGTCGTGCAGGAAGCGCAGGCTCGGCGTTCGCTTGGCACGGATGCGCCGGGCCACCTGGCTGCGCAGGAACCCGTGGGCTCGGTTCAGGACATCGATCCCGGCCTGCGCCTCGGCCGCCTCGGCGCCGAGAACGGTGACGTACACGGTCGCATGGGCCAGGTCACGGCTAACCTGCACCTCCGAGATGGTCACTGACCCCACCCGGGGGTCATCGACGTCGTCGCGAATCACCTCGGCAAGCTCGCGTCGAAGCTGCTCGGCGATCCGCCGGCTGCGCGGATAGTCCTTCGCCATGTCTGCGCTACAGGCTCCGCTGCACCTCGATCCGCTCGTAGCACTCGATCTGGTCGCCAACGCGGACGTCGTTGTAGTTCTTCACGCCGATACCACACTCGGTGCCGGCACGCACTTCGTTGACGTCATCCTTGAACCGCCGCAGGGACTCCAGTTCACCCTCGAAGATCACCACGCTCTCGCGCAGGACCCGGATCGGGTTGCGGCGGCGGACCACGCCGTCGACCACCAGGCAGCCGGCCACCTGACCGAGCTTCGACGAGCGGAACACCTCGCGAACCTCCGCCGTGCCCAGGATGTGCTCCTCCAGGGCCGGCTCGAGCATGCCGGAGATGGCGTTCTTGACCTGCTCGATGGCGTCGTAGATGACGCTGTAGTAGTGCAGGTCGACGCCGTTCTCCTGAACCATGCGCTTGGCTGCAGCGTCGGCGCGGACATTGAAGCCGATGAGGATCGCCTCGGAGGCCAGCGCCAGATTGACGTCCGACTCCGTGATGGCACCTACACCGGAGGAGACCACGCGCACGCGAACCTCCTCGTGGGAGAGGTCTTCCAGCGACTGCCGCAGCGCCTCAGCGGAACCGTGGACGTCGGCCTTGACCAGCAGGTTGATGGTGGAGACCTCGTCCTCCTTCATCTGCGAGAAGAGGTTCTCCATCCGGGCCGCCTGTTGCTGCGCCAGGCGCTTCTCACGTTGACGCTCGGTGCGGCTCTCGGCCACCTCGCGGGCCTTGCGCTCGTCCTCGACCACCATGAAGTCATCGCCGGCATCCGGCAGCCCGGAAAGACCCAACACCTCCACCGGGGTCGACGGGCCGGCCTCGTTGACGCGCTGGCCGTGCTCATCCACCAGAGCCCGGACGCGGCCGAACTCGGTGCCGGAGATGACCGTGTCGCCGCGATGCAGGTAGCCGTTCTGGACCAGCACCGTGGCCACCGGACCGCGGCCCTTGTCGAGGCTGGACTCAAGAACCACGCCGCGAGCCGGGCAATCCTTGACAGCCTTGAGCTCCTGCAACTCGGCCTGGAGGACGATGGCCTCGATCAACTCGTCCACACCCTCGCCCGTCATCGCCGAGACGTGGACGAACTGCACGTCGCCACCCCACTCCTCCGGGATGACCTCCATCTGGGCGAGTTCCTGCTTGACGCGGTTGGGATCCGCGTCCTCCTTGTCCATCTTGTTGACCGCCACGACGATCGGCACCTCGGCGGCGCGAGCGTGGTCGACGGCCTCCTTGGTCTGCGGCATGACACCGTCATCGGCGGCCACCACGAGCACGACGATGTCGGTCATCTGCGCGCCCCGGGCCCGCATGGCAGTGAACGCCTGGTGGCCGGGCGTATCGAGGAAGGTGGCGCTACCGTTCTCACCCTCGACGCGGTAGGCACCGATATGCTGCGTGATTCCGCCGGCCTCGCCGGAAGCCACCTTGGAGCGGCGGATGTGGTCGAGCAGCGATGTCTTGCCGTGGTCGACGTGGCCCATCACGGTCACCACCGGCGCCCGACCGATCTGCTCGCCCTCGGGCTCCTCGCTCTGGCGCAGCAGTTCCTCCTCGACGTCGTCCTCGCGCTCGAGCTTGGGCTTGTGGCCCATCTCCTCGACGAGGATCGCCGCGGTCTCCTGGTCGATGGCCTGGTTGATCGTGGCCATCACGCCCTGCTTCATCATCTCCTTGATCAGCACGGCGGCCTTGACGCTCATCCGGTCAGCGAGCTCGGCCACCGTGATCGTCTCGGGAATCTCGACCTCACGGACGACCGGCGCGGTCGGGCGCTCGAACTCCTGCTGCAGCTGCCTGGCCGCCGTACCGCCACCGCGCTTCTTGCCTCCGCGTCGACTGCCGGCGCCACGGCCCCCAGCGGACTGCTCTTCCTTCTTCTTCTTCTTCGGCTTGGCCTCCTGCTTGCGCTGGGCGCGCTCCTCAGCCTCGCGCTCGCGTTTGGCCTCGAGTTCGGCGCGCTTGCGCTCCCGCTCCTCTTCCCGCTTCTTGGCCTCGTCCTGCTGACTCTTGGGCTTTTCCTTGAGGGCTTCGGCCTGAGCGCGAGCGGTCTGGTCGGCCGCCGTCTCCTCCGGCTCCGCCGCTGCCTGCTCTTCGGCGTCGGATGCCTCCGCGGCAGCGGTTTCCGCACTGCCCTCTTCCGCCGTCGCCTCCGGCGCGACCGCGTCACTGGAGGCCTCATCGGCCGGTGCGGCCTCGTCAGCGGCGGGCGCTGCCTGGTCGCTGGTGCGCTGGGCCTCGGCGGCGTCCTCCTCGCGCTGAGCCTCTTCCTGCTCGAGGGCGCGCTCAAGCTGTGCGGCGGCCTCTTCGGCCTCCTCCTGCTTGCGCTTCTCCTCGGCCTCGATATCGCTGCGCTTGACGTAGGTGCGCCGCTTGCGGACCTCGACATTGACCGTGCGCGTCTGCCGCGGACCACGACTGCCCGCATCGCGGCCCGCCGGCATCTTAAGCTGGCTGTGACTGCGCCGCTTGAGGGTGATCTTCTTGGGGGATCCGTCGGAGCCGCCGCCCTCCTCGTCCTGGGCAGCACTCCCCTGCCTCAGGTGAGCCAGCAGCGTCGCCTTGTCCTCCGCCGAGAGGGCTGCATCGTCGTCGCGCCGGCCGAGTCCCGCCGCCTCCAGTTGAGCCTGAAGCCGTTCCACCGGGATCCCTACCGTCTGCGCAAATTCTTTTACCGTCGTTTCCGCCATATAACACTCTCCGGACGCGGCCCAAGTCAGAGACCTCGTCGTGTCCCCTCTTTTCAGTCGGCGCGCTCGCCGCCCTCACTGGCCGCGAACCAAGGCTCGCGGGCCTTCATGATCAGCTGCCCGGCCCGATCCTCATCCATGCCTTCGACCTCCAGCAGGTCGTCCACGGACTGGTCGGCCAGATCCTCAACCGTGACGACGCCGCGCTCAGCCAGGGCCTTTGCCGTCTGCTCATCCATCCCTTCGAGGGCCAGCAGCTCCTCGCTAGGCTGGTTCTCGTTGGCCTCCTCGGCAATCGCCTGGGCCAGGAGCACGTCCCGGGCGCGACTGCGCAGGGCCTCGACGATATCCTCGTCAAATTCCTCGATCTCCAGCAGCTCGGCGGTGGGCACATAGGCCACCTCCTCGATGCTGGAGAACCCTTCCTGGACCAGCACCCCGGCAACGTCTTCATCGACATCCAGGTGCTCGACAAACAGCTGTACCAGTTCGCCGGCCTCGCGCTCGCTCTTGGCCTCGGCTTCCTCGGCGGTCATCACGTTGAGCTCCCAGCCGGTAAGCTCGCTGGCCAGGCGCACATTCTGCCCGCCACGGCCGATGGCCTGTGAGAGCTGCTCTTCGGCCACGGCCACATCCATGGCGCCACGATCCTCGTCGACCACGATGGACTCGACCTCGGCCGGCGCCAGGGCGTTGATGACAAACTGTGCCGGGTTCTCGTCCCACGGGATGATGTCGATGCGCTCGCCACTGAGCTCGTTGGAGACCGCCTGCACGCGCGAGCCGCGCATGCCGACGCAGGCCCCGACCGGATCGATGCGGGGATCCAGGGCACGTACCGAGATCTTGGCACGCATGCCCGGGTCACGGGCGGCGCCGAGGATTTCGATCAGCCCCTGACCGACCTCGGGCACCTCGATCTTGAACAGCTCGACCAGGAAGTCGTTGGCCGTGCGGCTGACGAACAGCTGCGGCCCGCGCGGTTCAGAGCGGACGTCGCGCAGATAGCCGCGAATCCGGTCGTTGGGCCGGATCGCCTCGCGGGGGATCAGATCCTCGCGGGAGACCAGCGCCTCGGTGTTCTCGCCCAGATCAATGATGGCACTGCCGCGCTCCATGCGCTTGACCGTGCCGTTGACCAACTCACCGATCCGGTGTTTGTAGGCGTCGACGATCTGAGCCCGCTCGGCCTCGCGCACCTTCTGCACGATAACCTGCTTGGCGGTCTGCGCCGCGATGCGGCCGAAGTCCACGGACTCGATCGGCTCTTCGACGTAGCCCCCCACCTCGGCACCGGCGTCCCGCTCGCGGGCGCGCTCCAGACTGATCTGGCGCTGCGGCTCCTCCACGGACTCCTCATCGGGCACCACCTCCCAGCGTCGATAGGTGGCGTAGTCACCGGTCTGCCGATCCACCGCGACCCGGGCGTCGATGTCCTCCATGTGCCGCTTGCGCGTGGCCGAGGCCAGGGCCGCTTCAATGGCCTCGAAGATCACCTCCCGGTCCACGCCCTTCTCATTGGAGGTGGCCTCCACGACCAACAGGATTTCTCTACTCATGCCTCCGACTCCGCTGTTCTTCTGCGGCCGACGCCCTTCACGGCTCGAGATCCAGCCGCGCCCGGTCGATCAGCTCCAGGGGGATGCGCAGCTCGATCCCGTCGACATCGCGCACCCGCACGAATTCATCATCCAGTCCCAGCAGGACGCCCTTGACCCGGCGACGCCCCTCGTAGAGCTCCAGCAGGCGCAGCTGGATGCGCTCACCGCTGAAGCGATCGTAATCCGCCGACTTGAAGATCGGCCGGTCCAGTCCCGGCGAGGAGACCTCGAGATGGTAGGCCCCCTCGATCGGGTCCTCGACATCGAGCAGACCGCTGACCTGGTGACTGACCGCCTCGCAGTCCTCCAGGCGAATGCCCGCGGGCGTGTCGATGAACACGCGCAGCGTGCGATTGCCCTTTGCCCCGGTCAGCTCGACCCCGACCAGTTCATAGCCGAGCCCGGCCACCGTCGGTTCGAGTAACGAGTGAAGCGTCTGGATCTGAGACATCCGGCACCACAAACAAAAAGAGGGCCCAAGGCCCTCCCCCCGAGTCCGCTCGTCGGCGAACCGACGGCGGGCGTGTCCAAAGAGCCTGCGAGCCCAACCACCCTCGCAGCTTCAGCCGGCGATTATACACACGCGCCAGGTGACAAAAAAGCGCACGGCCCACGCCGGCTGACCCAACGGGACCGTCCGTCAAGCGCCCACAAAAAAGGCGGCCATGGGCCGCCTTTCCGGATTGGTAGCGGGGGCAGGATTTGAACCTGCGACCTTCGGGTTATGAGCCCGACGAGCTACCAGACTGCTCCACCCCGCAACTGTTAAAGAGGATTATACGGGGACCCTATGCAAACATCAAGCCGTCCCCGCCTTCGCGAGCCGATCCACCGTCACAGTCCCAGGGCCGCCTGGCACAGGGCGATCAACCGCTCGGGGAAGATCCCGAGCACCAGGACCGCCACACCGTTGACGACCACCAAGCTGCGGATGGCGGAGGACGCGCCGGGGGCCGGCAGCGCCTGCGTGTCGGCCTCCGCCTCGGGGCGGTCGAAATAGACGACCTTAAGCACCCGCAGGTAGTAGAAGGCCCCAACCACGGCCGCCACTACGGCAAAGATCGCCAGCGGGATGTGCCCCGCCTCGACGGCCGCCTGGAGCACCAGGTACTTGGCGTAGAAGCCGACCGTACCGGGAATGCCGGTCATCGACACCAGCACCAGCAGCAGCACCCCGGCGTAAACCGGATGACGCTCGTTGAGCCCGCGCAGATCGGCGATCTCCTCAGCCTCGAACCCAGAGCGGGCCAGCACCGTGATCATGCCGAACGCGCCGGCCGCCATGATGCTGTAGGCGATGGTGTAGAACAGCGCGGCCGCGTGACCGGCATCGGTACCGGCGGTAAACCCGACCATGATGAACCCGGCGTGGGCGATGGCCGAGTAAGCCAGCATGCGCTTGAAGTTGGTCTGCACGATGGCGATCAGGTTGCCGACCAGCAGCGAGGCCACGGCGAGGATCATCAGCATCGGCTCAAGCTGCTCGTGCATCGGTCCCAGACCGTCGACCAGCAACCGCATGAACAGCGCCACGGCCGCCACCTTCGGCGCCGTACTCAGGAACAGGGTCACCGGCGTGGGGGCGCCCTGGTAGACGTCCGGCACCCAGGCATGGAACGGCGCGGCACCGAGCTTGAAGGCCACGCCCACCAGCATGAACACCACCCCGAAGAGCAGCATCAGTGGATCGGAGTGGCGGCCCGCCACCTCGGCGATCACCGACAGCTCCAGGCTCGCGGTAGCGCCGTAGACCATCGACATGCCGTAGAGCAGGATGCCGGAGGCCAGCGAACCGAGAACGAAGTACTTCATGGCCGCCTCAGCCGCACGGCGCGAGTCGCGGTGATAGGCCACCAGGGCGTAGAGGGCCAGCGACAGCAGCTCCAGGCCGAGATACAAGCTGAGCAGGCTGGCGCCGGAGGCGATCACCAGCATGCCCAGGTTAGCGAACAGGGCCAGCAGGTAGAACTCCCCCTGGAGCAACCCGCGGTCGCCCAGATAGGGCCGCGTGTAGGCTAGGGCCAGCATGGACAGCAGTGCCACGGAGGCCTTGACCACTGCACCCAGGGAGTCGGCAACGTAGTGGCCCGAGAAGGTCACCTCGTTCACGCCCCACTGGGTACTCAGGGCCAGCACCGCCGTCACCAGCAGCGCCCCCTGGGTCAGATAGAAAGTCGCGCTACGCCGGGCATCACTGGAGAAGAGGTCCACCACCAGCACGCCGCAGGTGGCCGCCAGCAACCAGATTTCCGGCAGCGCCAGGGAGAAATCGGGCGTCTCGAAGCTCATTGCCTCTCCTTCCTTACCGGGCAGCCGGGAGCGCTGCAGAGACGTCGTTCAACAACTCGACCAGGGTCGGCTCCGCCACAGCGACCAGCGCCTGGGGATAGACACCGACGCCGATCACCAGCACCGCCAGCACGCCGAGCAGCATGAACTCGCGCCGGTCGAGGTCGTTCAGCGCAGCCACCCGCTCGTTGGCCACCGGACCGAAGATGACCCGCTTGACCAGCCACAGCGAGTAGGCAGCTCCGACGATCAGGGTCAGACCGGCGATGGCGGCGTACCAGAAGCTGGCCTGGTAGCTGCCGAGGATGACCAGGAACTCGCCGACGAAGCCGGAGGTCCCGGGCAGGCCCGCGTTGGCCATGGCGAAAACCACGAAGAGGGCGCCAAAGATCGGCATGCGGTTGATCACACCACCGTAGTCGGCGATGTTCCGGGTGTGCATCCGGTCGTAGAGCACGCCGACGCACAGGAACAGCGCCGCCGAGATGAACCCGTGGGAGATCAGCTGGACGTAGCCGCCGGTCATGGCCATCAGGGCGCCGTCCCCGGCCTCGGCACCGAGACCGGCCTGGAAGATGACGAAGAACCCCAGGGTGGCGAAGCCCATGTGGGCGATCGATGAGTAGGCGATCAGCCGCTTCATGTCCTCCTGGACCATGGCCACCAAACCGATGTAGACGATGGCGATCAGCGACATGGCGATCACCAGCCAGGCCAGCTCCTGGCTCGCCTCCGGCGCGATGGGCAGCGCGAAGCGCAGGAACCCGTAGGCGCCCATCTTCAGGGTGATCGCCGCCAGGATCACCGAGCCACCGGTGGGCGCCTCGGTGTGTGCATCGGGGAGCCAGGTGTGTACTGGCCACATCGGCACCTTGACGGCAAAAGCCGCCAGCAGTGCCAGGAAGATCAGGATCTGCGCCTCGAGCCCGATGCTCAGCCCGTGGAAATCGAGTACGCCGAAGCTGCCCGCCTCCCAACGCAGATAGAGGAAGGCGATGAGCATCAGCACCGAACCGAGGAAGGTGTAGAGGAAGAACTTGATGGTGGCGTAGATGCGGTTGGCGCCGCCCCAGATACCGATGAGCAGGAACATCGGCACCAGCATCGCCTCCCAGAAAACATAGAAGAGGATGGCGTCGAGCGCCGCGAAGACGCCAACCATCAGCCCCTCCATGATCAGGAAGGCACCCATGTACTGCGCCGGCCGATAGGTGAGCCCGCTGCGACCGGCGACCACCACCAACAGCGTGGCGAAGGCGGTCAGCACCACCAGCGGCATGGAGATACCGTCCACCCCCAGGTGGTAGTGGATGTCGAAGGTCGGCACCCAGTCGCGCTTCTCCACGAACTGCATGCCGCTCCCGGGTTCAAAGGCGAACCAGAGCACAAGGCTGAACAGGAACGTCAGCCCGGCCACGCCGGTGGCCAGTTCCCGGACCGCCACCTCCGAGCGCTGGCCAACGGCCAGCACCGCGGCACCGCCGAGGATCGGCAGCCAGATAATCAGGCTAAGCAACCAACCGTCGAACATCCGTTCTTCCCCTGCGTTCTTGCGCGTCCGTTCCGAAGCCGCGCACTAGGCGAACAGCGTTCGCACAACGAAGAATGAGATCAGCAGCAGTACGCCGATGACCATGACGAAGGCGTAGTGATACAGGTACCCGGTCTGTGAGTACCGCGCCCCGGCAGCGACCCGGCCGATCAGACGCGCCGACCCGTTGACCAGCAGCCCGTCGATCAGCCAGCGATCCCCGACCTTCGACAGCAGCCCGGCGATCGCTCGACCGCCATCCGTGAACCCGCGGATGTAGAGCCAGTCGAACCCGTACTTGTGCTCCAGCACCCGCTGCAGCGGACGCAGGGGCGCCACCACCCGTTCCCGCAGGTCGGGGCGACGCAGGTAGAGCAGCCAGGCCACGAAGACACCGGCCAGCACCAGGTAGAGCACCGGCGTCACCAACGCGTGGGCCATGAAGCCCAGAACCCCGGTGTACCCGTCCGCCAGGCGATCCAGGCCGGTCTGATCGGCAAGCACGCGGATCGACCCGTCGGCGTAGAAGAAGTCGCCCATGACCATCGGCCCGAAGGTGAACAGGCCGATCAGCACCGAGGGCACCGCCAGGAGCACCAGCGGCACGGTCACCACCAGCGGGCTCTCGTGCAGATGTTTGCGGGCGTGCTCGTCCATGCGCTCCTCGCCGTGAAAGACCATGAACAGCAGGCGGAAACTATAGAGCGCGGTGACGAAGACCCCGAGCACCAGCAGCCAATAGGCGAAGGTGGCCCAGCCGCCGGCGGAGTACCCCACGGCCTCGATAATGGCGTCCTTCGAGAAGAAGCCAGAGAAGCCGGGGATGCCGATCAGCGCCAGGGTGCCGACCAGCATGGCGATGTAGGTCACCGGCATGTACCGGGCCAGCCCGCCCATCTTGCGCATGTCCTGCTCGTGGTGCAGGGCGATGATCACCGAGCCGGCCCCGAGGAAGAGCAGTGCTTTGAAGAAGGCGTGGGTGAACAGATGGAAGACACCGGCCGCGTAGGCCGACACGCCCAGGGCCGCGACCATGTAGCCGAGCTGGGAGAGCGTGGAGTAGGCGATGACCCGCTTGATGTCGTTCTGTACCAGCCCGATCAAGCCCATGAAGAAGGCCGTCAGCGCACCCACGACCAGGACCACGGTCAGCGCCACCGTGGACAGCTCGAAGACCGGCGACATGCGGGCGACCAGGAAGATGCCGGCGGTCACCATGGTCGCGGCGTGGATCAGCGCCGAGATGGGCGTTGGGCCCTCCATGGAGTCCGGCAGCCAGACATGGAGCGGGACTTGGGCCGACTTGCCCATGCAGCCGATGAAGATCAGCAGCGCGGCGACGGTCACCAGGCTCCACTCGGCGGCGCCGAAGAGGTTCAGCGTCCGGCCGGGATCGGCCTCCACCGCCGCGAAGATCTCGCCGTAGTGGAGCGTGCCAAAGGCACCAGCCAGTACGGCGATGCCCAGAAGCAGCCCCAGATCCCCCACGCGGTTGACCAGAAACGCCTTGAGGTTGGCAAAGATGGCGCTCTCGCGGGTGTACCAGAAACCGATCAACAGGTAAGAGACGAGCCCGACAGCCTCCCAGGCGAAGAACAGCTGCAGCAGGTTGTTCGCCATGACCAGCATCAGCATGGCGAAGGTGAACAGCGCGATGTAGCTGAAAAACCGCTGATAGCCTGGGTCGTCGTGCATGTAGCCGATGGTGTAGATATGGACCATCAGCGCGACAAAGGTGACGGTGGCCATCATCACCGCGGTGAGCCGGTCGACCAGGAAGCCGATCTCGAAGCTCAGGTCGCCCACCGAGGCCCACGTGTAGACGGTGAAGTCCACCGGCTCCAGATCGCCCCAGACCAGGCCGTGCAGCACCCAGAAGGAAAGGGCGCAGGAAATGGCGACACCGAGGATGGTCACCCAGTGGGCTCCGGCGCGTCCGATCCAGCCGCCAGCCATGCCAGCGATGGCGGCGGCGACCAGCGGAAAGAGGACGATGGCGTAGAGGACCGTCTCCATGGCTTACCCCTTCATCGCATCCAGGGCGGCAACGTTGATGTCGCCGCGTGAGCGGAACAGGACCACGACGATGGCCAGGCCGATGGCCGCCTCCGCCGCCGCCACGGTGAGGATGAAGAAGACGAAGATCTGCCCGGCTATATCCTCCAGATAGGCGGAGAAGCCGATGAAGTTGATGTTCACGGCGAGCAGGATCAGCTCGATGCACATCAACAGCAGGATCACGTTCTTCCGGTTGAGGAAGATGCCTGCCACGCCGAGGGAGAACAGCAACGCCCCCAGGATCAGGAAATCGGACAGCTCGATCATTGGGCCTTCCTGCTTGCCTTCGCTAGTCGTTTGCCCGGCTTCGGGCCCTCAGTTCCGCGTATGGTCCTGCCGTCGCGAGGACTTCATGCGCACCATGCGCAGGCGGTCGTCCTTCTTGACCGACAGCTGCCGGGGCACATCCTGCTTGTGCGTCCCCTCGCGCCGGCGCAGCGTCAGGGTGATCGCGGCAACGATGGCCAGCAGTAGGATCACCGCCGCGATCTCGAACGGGTAGACGTAGACCGTGTACAACACCCCGCCAATCGCCTGGATATTGTTCACGTCCGCCGCCGGCTCGGGGATGGTCCCACTGACCAGGTCCGCCCGCTCGGAGACGATGACCGCCACCAGCTGCGCGGCCATCAGGACCGCCACCAGTGCCCCGACCGGCAGGTAGCGGGTAAACCCTTCGCGCATCGGGGCGATGTTGATATCGAGCATCATCAGCACGAAGAGGAAGAGCACCATCACCGCGCCGACGTACACCAACACCAGGGCGATGCCGAGGAACTCGGCACCGGCCAGTACCCAGATCACCGCAGCGTTAAAGAACGCGAGCACCAGGAACAGCGCCGCGTGGACCGGGTTGCGCACGGAGATCACCATGGTCGCCGCGAACAGCAGCACCCCGGCGAAGATGTAGAAGATCACCTGTTCCATAAGCCCGAGGCTCCCATTACCGGTAGGGCGCATCGGCGGCGCGATCGGCCGCCAGCTGGCTCTCGTACTTGTCACCCATGGCCAGCAGCTTCTGCTTGTCGGCGACCCGCTCCTCGCGACGCTCCATGTGGAAGGTGTCGAGCCGGGTCAGGACGATGGAGTCTACCGGGCAGGACTCCTCGCAGAAGCCGCAGTAGATGCACTTGAACATGTCGATGTCGTAGCGCGTGGTGCGCCGTGTGCCGTCGGCGCGCTGGTGTGAATCGATGGTGATCGCCAGCGCCGGGCACACCGCCTCGCAGAGCTTGCAGGCGATACAGCGCTCCTCGCCGTTGGGGTATCGACGCAGGGCCAGGTGCCCCCGGAAACGCGGCGACTTCGGCGCCCGCTCTTCCGGGAACTCCAGCGTGACGCTGCGTCGGAAGAACATGTGCCCCGCCGTCAGCCGCAGTCCGCGCAGCAGCTCGGTGAACAGGAAGCTGTTCAGATAGTCGTTTAGCGGTCTCATGACCGTACCCCCGTCAGAACCAAGGACCGACGCCGCCGTAGACCAAGCCGGTGAGCACCACCAGCCAGACCACGGTGGCCGGGATCAGAACCTTCCAGCCCAGCCGCATGAGCTGGTCGTAGCGGTAGCGCGGGAAGGTGGCGCGGAACCACAGGTAGCAGAAGGCGAAGAAGGCAGCCTTCGCGAACAGCCAGACGATCCCGGGGACCCAGTCGAACGCTGGCCCAAGCACCGGCAGCCCCTCGAAGGGCGAGTGCCACCCGCCCAGGAACAGAGTCGCCGCGAGGAACGAGATGAGCAGCATGTTGGCGTACTCGGCCAGGAAGAAGACCGCGAAGGCCATTCCCGAGTACTCCACGTGGAAACCGGCAACGATCTCGGACTCGCCCTCGGCAATGTCGAACGGCGCCCGGTTGGTCTCGGCGACGCCGGAGATCCAGTAGATCAGGAACAGCGGCAGCAGCGGCAGCCAGAACCACTCCCAGAACGGACCGGCCTGGGCGTTGACGATGCCGGTGAGGTTCATCGTCCCGGCGGCCAGCAACACACCGACCAGCGCGAACCCCATGGCGATCTCGTAAGACACGACCTGGGCCGAGGCGCGCAAGGTACCGAGCAGCGCGTACTTGGAGTTGGAGGCCCAGCCGGCGATGATCAGTCCGTACACCCCCAGCGAGGTCATCGCCAGGATGTAGAGCAGACCAGCGTTGATATCCGCCACCACCAGGCCGTCGTCGAAGGGGATCACCGCCCACGCGGCCAGGGCCGGCATGATGGCCATCGCCGGGGCGATCAGGAACAGCGTCCGGCTGGCGTAGGTCGGGATGGTGATCTCCTTGAAAAGGAGCTTCAGCGCATCGGCAATGGGCTGCAGCAGCCCGCGGGGACCGACCCGGTTGGGCCCGCGTCGATCCTGCATGTGACCGATCACCCGCCGCTCGACGTAGGTGAAATAGGCCACGGCCAGGAACAGCGGGATCAGGACGGCCCAGATCTTGGCGAACTGCCAGAAGAGTGTCTCGTACATGCCCTCGATCGTCCTTTTCTGCGGCTCTGCGGCCTAGAGCGCTTCCAGCGAGACGGTCCCGTAAGGGCCGCCGAGCGCCGCACGCTCATCCAGCCCGGCAGGAATCCAGGCCACGCCTGCCGGCACGGCGTCATCCACGACCAGCGGCAGCTCCGCCACCCCGCTGTCGGCACGGACCCGGACGCGGCGTGGCTGCGTCTGCGAAAACCCGAGTTCGGCCGCCGTCTGCGGGGCAAGCACCACCTCGGCCCGCCCGGCAATCGGCGCCTGCTGCAGTGGCCGCGCGCGCCGCACCAGCGGATCGCCGGCGTAGATCGGCACACCACCGGCCAGCGCCAAGCCCTGCCCCGTCTTCGCCCCGGCGGCCACCGCCGTGGCCGGGTAGTGCGACCCCGGCCTCAGATCCCGACAGAGCCCGGCCAGCTCGCCGTAAACATCGGCGATGTCGTTGTATTCGAAGCGCTCCAGCCCGAGGACCGTGCCCAGGGCACGCAGGACGCGCCAGCCCGGGCGTGCCTCGCCGGGAGGCTCCGCCAAACCACGGCAGCTCTGCCAGCGGCCCTCGTTGTTGACGTACGTCCCGGCACTCTCGCCGAAAGCGCCCATCGGCAGCAGGACGTCGGCCTGGGCGCGCAGCTGCTCGTCGGCGAAGGCCGTGATGGCCACCACCTCTTCGGCCTGCTCCATGGCCTGCCGGGCGGCCTGCGGATCCCATAGATCGCGGGTCGGCTCGACGTTCAGCAGCAGATACCCCTTGAGCCCGGCGCGCAGCATGGCGTCGGCGCTGCGTCCGGCCGGCTGTGCCGCCACGCCGCCGGCCTGACGATGTGGCACCGCGCCGGCCAACCAGCCGCCGGCGGTATTGCCGGCCTCGGCGAGAACCCCGAGGCGCCCGCCGCAGAACTCCGCGATACAGCTGCCCAGGGCCCGCAACGCGGCAGCCTGCGGATGACTGCTGGCGAGGTTGCCGAGCAGCACCGTGGGCCGCTGCGCCGCGGCCAACCGGCGCGCCACCTCGCGGGCGTGATCCGTCACCGGTCCGGCCACGGCAGCCAATTCGTCGGGCAGCGAGCGCCCGGCTCCCTCGGCCACTGCCACCGCCACCGCGCCGAACTCGGCAACCAGCTGCGCCGGCGCAACGGCCTGCTCTGAGGCCAGCGGCAGGTTCCAATCGAACCCCCGGGGGTTCAGGGCCATGATCTGCGCGCCCGAACGCGCGGCCTTGCGCAGGCGGTGGTTGATCAGCGGCTGCTCGTGTCGGGTATAGGCCCCGACCAGCAGCGCCGCATCGACCTGCTCGAGCTCGGCGATCTCCTGCCCGAGATAGGGGAAGGGCGGTGCCTGTTCCTGGTCCGAGGTGTCCACCTCGCGGAGCCGGTGGTCGACGTTCCCGCTCCCCAGACCGCGCAGCAGTCGCGCCGCCAGGTAGAGTTCCTCGAGGGTGGCGCTCGGCGCCAGCAGCCCGCCCAGACCATCAGCGCCGTGGCGCTGGACGACCCCCTGCAGGGCCCCCGCGGCGCGATCGAGTGCCGTCTCCCAGGGCACCTCGTGCCAACGGCCGTCGCGCTTGATCATCGGCTGCACAAGCCGGTCGGCGTGGTCGACCCCCTCAATGGCGAACCGGTCGCGGTCGGCGATCCAGGTCTCGTTGATGGCCTCGTTCTCGCGCGGCACCGCCCGCTGGATACGTCCGCGCAGGGTGTGCAGCGCCAGGTTCGAGCCGACCCCGTCGTGGGGGGAGACCGCTGGGAAGCTGAGCAGCTCCCACGGACGGGCCCGGAAACGGAACGGCTTGTTGGTCAGCGCTCCAACCGGGCAGAGGTCGATCACGTTGCCGGAGAGCTCCGAGCTTAGACCCGTTTCCAGGTAAGTCGAGATCTCCATGTGCTCGCCCCGCCCCATGCCACCGAGTTCCTTCTGCCCGGCCACCTCGTCGAGGAAGCGCACACAGCGGGTGCAGTGGATGCAGCGGGTCATCTCCGTGGCGACCAGCGGGCCAAGGTCCTCGTCGGCCACGGAGCGTTTGCCTTCGGTAAAGCGCGAGATCCCGCGGCCGTACCCCATGGAGATGTCCTGCAACTCGCACTCGCCGCCCTGGTCGCAGATTGGGCAGTCGAGCGGGTGGTTGATCAGCAGGAACTCCATCACCCCGCGCTGCGCCTTGATCGCCGTCGCCGATGTAGTGCGCACCACCATGCCGTCAGCCACTGGCGTGGCGCACGCCGGCAGCGGTTTCGGCGCCTTCTCGACCTCGACGAGGCACATCCGACAGTTGGCCACCACCGAGAGGTGCTTGTGGTAGCAGAACCGCGGGACGTGGATCCCGTGACGGTCGGTGGCCTGAATCAGCATCTCGCCCTTGCGGGCCTCGATGGAGCACCCATCGACCTCGATGGTGACCGTCTCCTCGTTTGCGCTCATGCCGCTGCCTCCACCGGGGATCGACCGTGCTCGATGTAGTGCTCGAACTCGTGCCGGAAGTGCTGGATGAAGCTCTGCACCGGAGTTGCCGCCGCATCACCGAAGGCGCAGATGGTGTGCCCGGCGATCTGCCCCGGCACCTCCTCGAGCATGCGTAGGTCGTCGTGGGTGCCGCGCCCCTCATGGATCCGCTGGACCGCGCGATAGAGCCAGCCGGTGCCTTCACGACACGGCGTGCACTGCCCGCAGGACTCGGCGTAATAGAAGCGCGTGATACGGGCGAGGATGCGCACCATGTCCGTGGTATCGTCCATCACCACCACGGCCCCGGAGCCGAGCATGGAGCCGGCTGCAGCAATGCTGTCGTAGTCCATGTCGGTCTCGAGCATGGTCTCGCCGGGGACCACCGGCGTCGAGCTGCCGCCGGGGATCACCGCCTTGAGCCGGCGACCACCACGCACACCGCCGGCCATCTCCAGTAGCTCGCGGAAGGGGATGCCCATCGGGATCTCGTAGTTGCCGGGGCGCTCGACGTGACCGGAGACGGAGAAGATCTTCTCGCCGCCGTTGTTCGGCCTACCGAGGTTGAGGAACCAGTCGGCGCCATTGCGGATGACCGCAGGCACCGAGGCGAGGGTCTCGGTGTTGTTGATGGTCGTCGGCTTGCCGTAGATGCCGACCTGCGCCGGGAAAGGCGGCTTGTATCGGGGCTGGCCCTTCTTGCCCTCGAGCGACTCCATGAGTGCCGACTCTTCGCCGCAGATATAGGCGCCGGCACCGTAGTGGTTGTGGAGCTGAAAATCGAAGCCCGAGTCGAGGATGTTCTGCCCCAGGTAGCCGGCCTGGTGGGCCTCGGCCACCGCCTGCTCCATACGCTCGAACGGCTCGTGATGGAATTCGCCGCGCAGGTAGTTGTAGCCGACGCTCGCGCCCATGGCGTAGCCGGCGATGATCATCCCCTCGACCACCGCATGCGGGTTGAAACGCAGGATGTCGTGATCCTTGCAGGTTCCCGGTTCGGACTCATCAGAGTTGCAGATCAGGTACTTCTGCCCGGCACTGTCGCGGGGCATGAACCCCCACTTGATCCCCGGCGGGAAGCCGGCACCGCCCCGACCGCGCAGGGCGCTCTGCTTGACCTCGTCGATGACCTCCTGGGGCGACATGGGCGTGCGCAGCACGCGCTCGAGGGCCTTGTAGCCACCCACCTTGCGGTAGGTCTCCAGGCTCCACGGCTCGTCATAGCCCAGGGTCGTATAACAAACTTGGTTGACCATGACCCCTCCGCGCCCTGCGGCTCAGCTCAGCCCGTCGAGGATCTCGTCGATCCGCTCGCGGGTCAGATGGGTGTAGTAGTGCCCGTCGACGACCATCATCGGCGCCCGCGTGCAGGCGGCCAGGCACTCCTCCTCGCGCACCAGCGTGATGCGCCCGTCCGGCGTCGTCTCGCCGAGCCGGATCCCGAGCTTCTCCTCGGCGTAGGCCACCAGCTCATCGGCGCCGTTGAGACAGCACGAAATATTGGTGCAGATATTGACCTTGTGCCGGCCCACCGGCTCATCGAGGTGAAACATGGAGTAGAAGGTCGCCACCTCGAAGGCGCTGGCCCGGGGCATGCCGATGTAGTCTGCGGCCGCCGCCACGTGACGCCGCTCCAGCCAGCCGCCGTTATCATCCTGCAGGATGTGCAGCGCCGGGATGATCGCCGACGCCCGCCCCTGCTCGTCATCGGGATACTTAGCCAGCCAGTGGTCGATACGCCGGCACTGGTCCGCGCTCAGGGTCTCTGCTGCCACCGTCTGCTCCGTCACCGATCCACCTCCCCGAACACCACATCCAGCGAGCCGATCAGGGTCACCACGTCCGCCAGCATGTAGCCGCGGATCATCTCGTCAGTAGCCGCCAGGTGGTAGTAGCACGGCGGCCGGACCTTTAAGCGGTACGGCTTGTTGGCGCCGTCCGAGATCAGGTAGACGCCAAACTCGCCCTTGGGCGCCTCTACCGCGGCGTAAACCTCGCCGGGCGGCGTGCAGTACCCTTCGGTGAAGAGCTTGAAGTGGTGGATGAGCGACTCCATGTCGTCTTTCATCTCTTCCCGGGTCGGGGGGGTCACCTTCGGATCGTCGACCCGCACCGGGCCCGGGTTGTCGCGCAGCCAGTCCACGCACTGCTTGATAATGCGCACCGACTGGCGCATCTCCTCGACACGCACCAAGTAGCGGTCGTAGGAGTCACCGTTGACGCCGACCGGGATGTCGAAGTCGACCCGGTCGTAGGCGGCGTAAGGCTGTTTCTTGCGCAGGTCCCAGGCTACTCCGGAGCCGCGCAGCAGCGGACCGGTAAAGCCGAGTTCCACGGCACGCTCGGCGGAGACCGGGCAGATGTCCACCAGTCGTTGCTTCCAGATCCGGTTCTCGGTCAGCAGCGTCTCGTACTCGTCCACGCAGGCGGGGAAGCGCTCGCAAAAGTCGTCGAGAAAGTCGAGCACCGAGCCCTCGCGGGCGCGGTTCATCTCACGCAACTCCTTCTCGCTGCGGTAGGGCGAGGGCTCGTACTTGGGCATCTGGTCGGGCAGGTCGCGGTGCACCCCGCCCGGGCGGTAGTAGGTCGCGTGCATCCGCGCGCCCGAGACCGCCTCGTAGACATCCATGAGATCCTCGCGCTCGCGGAAGGTATACAGGAACGCGGTCATGGCGCCGACGTCGAGCCCGTGCCCGCCGAGCCACATCAGGTGGTTCAAGATGCGGGTGACCTCGTCCATCATCGTGCGGATATACTGCGCCCGCAGCGGCGGCTCGATACCGAGCAGTTTCTCGATCGCGCGCACATAGCCGTGCTCGTTGCACATCATCGAGACGTAGTCGAGCCGGTCCATGTAGCCGATGGACTGATTGTACGGCTTGGATTCGGCCAGCTTCTCCGTCGCCCGGTGCAGCAGACCGATGTGGGGGTCGGCGCGGCGCACCGTTTCCCCCTCCATCTCCAGCACCAGGCGCAGCACCCCGTGCGCCGCCGGGTGCTGCGGGCCGAAGTTCAGGGTATAGCTCTGGAACTCAGCCATCGGCTTGTCCCTCCGTGCCTTCCGCCTTGTGCGGTGCGGCGTAACGGTTGTCTTCGCGGATCACCCGCGGCACGAGCACCCGCGGCTCGATCTCCACCGGCCCGTAGACGACACGCCCCTTCTCGGGGTCGTAGCGCGGCTCTACGTTGCCGATCAGCGGGAAGTCCTTGCGGAAGGGGTGCCCGACAAAACCGTAATCGGTGAGGATCCGGCGCAGATCCGGGTGGCCTTCGAAAACGATACCGTACAGGTCGAAAGCCTCCCTTTCGGCCCAATTGGCGGACGGCCAGAGGCCCGACACAGAGGGCAATACCGGCAGGTCGTCATCCTCGGCGAAGCAGCGCACGCGAAGGCGCTGATTGTGCGTCAACGACAGCAGCTGATAGACCGCCGCGAAACGCCGGCCGGTCCGCTCCTCGATCGACTGCACCCCGTAGATGCCGGTCAGGCCCAGACGCCCAAACCCCGGCTCGGTCACCCCGCGGCTGAAGCCTGTCCCGGTCGCCGACTCGGTGATCCACTCATCCTGGCCGTAGGCGGCGTAGTCGACCCCGGCGACATCGGACAGCTGCTCGAAACGCCAATCGGCGGCATCACGCAGCTCGGTCATCACCGCAACCAACTCGGCGGGCCGGACCTCCAGCGTCACCTCGCCGCGCTCGAGCCAGCAATCGGTCAAACGACCACCGAAATGGCCGCGGAGCTGCTCCAACAGGCTCTCGGGCTCAGCCATGACTCTCCCTCAACGTGCGATGGTATTGGTCCGGCGGATCTTGTTCTGCAGCTGCAGGATGCCGTAGTACAGGGCCTCGGCCGTGGGTGGACAACCGGGGACGTAGATGTCCACGGGGACGATGCGGTCGCAGCCGCGCGTCACCGAGTAGGAGTAGTGGTAGTACCCCCCGCCGTTGGCACACGACCCCATGGAGATCACCCACTTCGGCTCCGGCATCTGGTCGTAGACCTTGCGCAGCGCCGGGGCCATCTTGTTGCAGAGCGTGCCGGCGACAATCATCACATCAGACTGCCGCGGGCTGGGCCGGAAGATCAGACCGTTGCGGTCCATGTCGTAGCGCCCCGCCGCGGTGTGCATCATCTCGACGGCACAGCAGGCCAGGCCGAAGGTCATGGGCCACAGGGAGCCGGTCCGCGCCCAGTTGATCAGCTTATCCGCGGAGGTCGTCACGTACCCCCGCTCCAGGATGCCTTCTACTCCCATTCCAGCGCCCCTTTACGCCACTCGTAGAGCAAACCGATCACGAGAAGCCCGACAAATAGGCCCATGGCCAAGATGCCGAACAGCCCAATGTCGTCCAACACAACTGCCCAAGGGAAGAGGAAGGCGATCTCGAGATCGAAGAGGATGAACAGAATGGCGACGAGGTAATAGCGCACGTCGAACTTCATGCGCGAATCCTCGAAGGCCTCGAAGCCGCACTCGTAAGGCGACTGCTTTTCCGGATCTTCACGCCGAGGACCGAGCACGAACCCGGCAGCCAGAGGCAGGACGCCGAAGACGAGCCCGACGACAATGAAGAGCAGAACCGGGAGGTAATTCTCTAGCATCGTTCGCCGCTCCGCTGGTGAGAACACGGGACCGGTGCCCCGCCCCCGTGTCGAACATCGCTGGAGTTTACGGAGCGGTCTCTCTCCGTGTCAACTCAGCGGCTTTTTTAACTTCCTGATTTTAAAGACGTTATCGTGCCGACAAACGATCGTGACGGTTGCGGGAAATCAATCCCGCCAACCGGCGCGACCAGACAGGGACGATCAGGGTGCGGGATATCGCGCGAGTGCGCGCTGAGGAAGGAGAGATATAGATGGTGCCGAAGGCCGGACTCGAACCGGCACGGCTTTCGCCACCGCCCCCTCAAGACGGCGTGTCTACCAGTTCCACCACTTCGGCACGTAGACAGTTGCGCTTGGGCGTTTACTCTGCCCCAACGCGGGACGCATGATAGCAACCCTGATCCCGCGATTCAATCCCGCAATCGCGGAAAAGGGGCTACTCCGCTTCACCCTCTTCCGCAGGCGCGTCCGGCTCCACCGGCTGACCCGGCGCCTCAGGCGCGGGGGCCTCCTGCTCCGCCGGCATGTCCGGAGCCGCCGGCGCCTCCGGATCCTCCTCTTCCGTCTCTTCCTCGCTCTCGAGCACGTCGTCGTCGCCAATCACCGAAGCGCCGCCGCCGATCCCCTGCGAGGCGATCACCGCCAGCCCCAGGCTGGTCAGGAAGAAGGTCGTACCCAGGGTCGCAATCAGCTTGGTCATGAAGGTCGCTGCGCCGCGCGAGCCGAAGACGGTGCTCGAGGCACCGCTGCCGAAGGCGGCTCCCATGTCAGCGCCCTTCCCCTGGTTCAGCAGGACCAGCACCACCAGGGCAACGGCGATGACGATATGGACGGCAAGCAACGCTTCAAACATGGGTCTACCTCAGCCCTCCGCGGCTGCGTTGTAAATCGAAAGGAAGCTGTCGGGATCCAGCGACGCGCCACCGATCAGACCGCCGTCGATATCCGGCTGGGCCAGGAGCTCGGCGGCATTGTCCGCCTTCATGCTGCCCCCGTAGAGGATGCGCAGCTGGTCGGCCACCTCATTGCCATCGCGCTCCGCAACGCGCTGACGGATGAAAGCGTGCACCGCCTGCGCCTGTTCCGGGGTTGCGGTCCGCCCGGTCCCAATGGCCCAGACCGGCTCATAGGCGATGACCGCCCCCTGGAAGGCCGCCCCGTCCACGGCGTCGATGGCAGCGTCGAGCTGTTCACCTACCACAGTCTCGGTGCGCTCGGCATCTCGCTCGGCCAGGGTCTCGCCAACGCACAGGATCGGGGTCAGCCCGGCATTGCGCGCCGCCACGAACTTGCCGGCCACCCGGCCGTTGTCCTCGCCGTAGAGCGTCCGACGCTCCGAGTGCCCGACGATCACGTAACGGCACCCCGCCTCGAGCAGCATGCCCGCCGACACTTCGCCGGTGTAGGCGCCCGACTCGTACTCGCTGACGTCCTGCGCACCCAGCGCCACACCGAATGGCAGCTGCGATGCGGCCGCCGCGAGCAAGGGATACGGCGGGCAGACCGCCAGCTCGGCATCGCCACCGCTGTCGGCAGCGTGCTCCGCAACGCGGCGGACCAGATCCTGGTCGCCGTTCATCTTCCAGTTACCAGCAATGATCTTGCGCCGCATGCCTAGACCCAACCCTGTCTATGGATTCCTATGAAGCTGACGAAGCCTATCTACACAAGCGACTGAAATCAAATCGGGTCGGTGGCCGCACCCCGGGCCGCGCTGGCCACGGTCTCCGCCAGCGACTCGACCAGGCGATCCACCTGCGCCCCGTCGGCGCCCTCGACCATCACCCGCAGCAGCGGCTCTGTCCCGGACGGACGCAACAACACCCGCCCCCGTTCGCCGAGCTCTTGCTCGGCCTCGCTGACCGCTTCGTTGACCGCCGGCAACCCGAGTACGTCCACGCCACGCTCGATCGGCACATTGACCAGACGCTGTGGATAGTACTGCATCCCGGCGACCAGCTCATCCAGCGGCCGGCCGGTGGTCACCATGGCCTCGAGCACCTGCAGCGCCGAGATCAGCCCGTCGCCGGTGGTGGTCCGATCCAGGCAGATGATATGACCGGAGGACTCACCGCCCAGCACACCGCCGACCTGCAGCAGCCGCTCGAGGACATAACGGTCGCCCACCCGGGTCCGCTCCAGGGGAAGCCCCAGCTCCTGCAGCGCCACCTCCAGGCCGAGGTTGGTCATTTGGGTGCCGACCACCGGTCCGCACGCCTGACCACGGGCCACCCGGGCCGTAGCGATGATATAGAGCAGACCATCGCCATCGATCAGGCGGCCGGACCGGTCGGCCATGATCACCCGGTCGCCGTCGCCGTCGAACGCCACACCGACATCCGCGGACTCGTCCACCACCCGCCGGCACAGACGCTCCGGGTGCTGGGAGCCGTGATCGACATTGATGTTCAGCCCGTCCGGCTCGTGGCCGATGAGCACCACCTCGGCACCCAGCTCGCGGAGCACCGCCGGTGCCGCCTGGTAGGTGGCACCGTGGGCGCAGTCAACCACGACCCGGAGACCGCGCAGGTCGATGCGCCGACCCACAGAGCCCTTGCAGAACTCGATGTACCGCCCGACCGCGTCGTTGATACGGGTCGCGCGGCCCAGCTCCTGGCAGGGGACCATCTGCGGCGGCCCGTCCTGGAGCAGTCGCTCGATGGCCTCTTCGGTGGCGTCGTCGAGCTTGTAGCCATCCGGGCCGAAGAACTTGATCCCGTTATCGTAATGCGGGTTGTGTGAGGCGCTGATGACGACACCGGCCCGGGCATGGAGGGTCCGCGTCAGGTAGGCAATGGCCGGGGTCGGCATGGGCCCGAGCATCAGACTGTGCACGCCGGCGGCCGCGAAACCGGCCTCGAGGGCGGACTCGAACATGTACCCGGACAGCCGGGTGTCCTTGCCGATGACCACCTTGCGCTGCCCCTCGCCGACGAGGACACGGCCAGCCGCCCAGCCCAGCCTGAGGACGAAGTCCGGGGTGATCGGCGCCTCGCCGACCCGCCCGCGGATGCCATCGGTTCCGAAATAGATTCTCTGCTCGGCCAAGTCCGTGTTCCCTTTCAGTGCACTTGCCTAGGCGCTCGCGGCCGTCGCTGCCACCCGCACCGCGTCGGCGGTCGCCCCAACATCGTGGGCACGGATGATCCGTGCCCCCTGGTACACGGCGACGGCCGCCGCCGCCAGGCTGCCTGGCAACCGCTCCTCCACCGGGCGATCCAGCAGTTTGCCGATCATGGACTTGCGCGACATGCCGACGAGCACCGGTGGTCCGAGCGCCACGATCCGATCCAGGTGCCGGAGCAGCTGGTAGTTGTGCTCCAGCGTCTTACCGAAACCGAACCCCGGATCGAGCAGCATGCGCTCGCGTGGCAGCCCGGCCTCCTCGGCGGCGGCCATCCGTTCCGCCAAGCATTCGGCCACCTCGGTCACCACGTCATTGTAGCTCGGCGCATCCTGCATGGTCCGGGGCTGACCCTGCATGTGCATCAGACACACTGGGACGCCCAGCCCGGCGGCTGCCTCCGCGGCCCCCGGCTCCTGCAGCGCACGGATGTCGTTGATCAAACCCGCCCCGGCGGCTACCGCCTCGCGGGCCACCTCGGGCTTGTAGGTGTCCACGGAGATCGGGCAATCGACCTCGCGGGCCAGGGCCTCGACGACCGGGACCACTCGCTCAAGCTCCTGCTCCAGCGGCACCGGCGGCGCACCGGGGCGGCTCGACTCGCCTCCGACATCGATCAGGTCGGCGCCCTCGGCCACCATCCGCCGGGCATGGGCGCGCGCCTGCTCCAGGTCGAGGAAGTGGCCCCCGTCCGAAAAGGAGTCCGGGGTCACGTTGAGCACGCCCATAACCCGCGGCCGATCTAACGAGAGGGGGCGGCCCCCGCAATGGAGAACCGCCCCGTCGGACAACGCCACCATCAGTGTTCGCCTACGGGTCCGCCGATGGGTCCCTCGCGGCCGTCGTCCTTGCCATCCGTTTCGGCCTGGTCGTCAACCCCGACCGTCTCGCCCTCGTCGGTGGAGCCACCGCCCTGATCGCGATCCTGCCACCCCTTGGGCGGCCGGGGCTCCTTGCCCTGCATGATGTCATCGATCTGGTCGCGGTCGATGGTCTCGTACTTCATCAGGGCATCGGCCATGATATGGAGCTTTTCCAGGTTCTCCTGGAGGATCTTCTCCGCGGCGGTGTAGTTGCTGTCGATCACCGCCCGGACCTCCTCGTCGATGGCGTGCTGCGTCTCGTCCGAGACCTCCTTCTGCTGCGCCATCGAGCGGCCGAGGAAGACTTCGCCCTCCTCTTCGCCGTAGGCAAGCGGGCCAAGCCGCGCCGAGAGCCCCCACTTGGTGACCATGTTGCGGGCAATCTCGGTGGCCCGCTGGATGTCGTTCTGGGCACCGGTGGTGACCCGGTCGTTGCCAAAGATCAGCTCCTCGGCGATCCGGCCGCCAAAGAGGCTGGCAATCATGCTGTCCAGGCGCTGCTTGGTGTAGCTGTACCGATCCTCTTCCGGGAGGAACATGGTCACGCCCAACGCACGACCGCGTGGGATGATCGTCACCTTATGGACCGGATCATGCTCCGGGGTGCGCAGGCCGACGATGGCGTGCCCAGCCTCGTGGTAGGCCGTGAGCTTCTTCTCGTCTTCCTTCATCACCATGGACTTGCGCTCGGAGCCCATCATGATCTTGTCCTTGGCCTGCTCGAAGTCCGTCTGATCGACGGCCTCCTTGTTGGCCCGCGCTGCGAACAGCGCCGCCTCGTTGACCAAGTTCTGCAGATCGGCCCCGGAGAAGCCCGGCGTTCCGCGGGCGATGATCTCGGGCCGGACGTCGTCGGCCATGGGCACCTTGCGCATGTGCACGTTCAGGATCTGCTCGCGTCCGCGCACATCCGGCAGCGGCACCACCACCTGGCGGTCGAAGCGGCCGGGGCGCAGCAGTGCCGGGTCGAGCACGTCCGGCCGGTTGGTGGCGGCGATGACGATGATGCCCTCGCTGCCCTCGAAACCGTCCATCTCGACGAGCATCTGATTTAGCGTCTGCTCGCGCTCGTCGTGACCACCACCGAGCCCGGCGCCGCGTTGACGGCCGACGGCGTCCAGCTCATCGATGAAGATGATGCACGGCGCCTGCTTCTTGGCCTGCTGGAACATGTCCCGCACCCGGGAGGCGCCGACGCCGACGAACATCTCGACGAAGTCCGACCCGGAGATGGAGAAGAACGGCACCCGCGCCTCGCCGGCGATGGCCTTGGCGAGCAGGGTCTTGCCGGTTCCCGGCGGCCCGACCATGAGCACGCCGCGCGGGATGGTCCCGCCGAGCTTCTGGAACTTGCTTGGGTCGCGCAGGAAGTCCACAAGCTCCTTGACGTCCTCCTTGGCCTCGTCGCAGCCGGCCACGTCCGAGAAGCTGTGCTTGCTCTGCTCCTCGGTCATCATCTTGGCCTTGCTCTTGCCGAAGGACATCGCCCCGCGGCCGCCACCGCCTCCCTGCATCTGGCGCATGAAGTAGATCCACACGGCGATCAGCAGCAGGAAGGGCGTCCACGAGATGAGGATCTGCAGGAGCATGCTGTCTTCCTCAGCCCGCTCCGCATCGATGGTGACGCCGTGCTCGAGCAGTTCGCCGATCAGCGCCCGGTTGTCCACCTCGGGGTTGAAGGTCAGGTACTCGTTGCCGTCGGCGTGCTGGATGGTGATCTCCTCGCCCCGGATCAGCACCTCGCGGATATTGCCGCGCTCGACCTCGTTGAGGAACTCGGAGTAGGGGACCTTCTCGGTCACATCCGCCGACTGCTCCTGGAAGTTGCTGAATACGGACATCAGCACGACGGCGATGATGACCCAAAGGATCAGATTCTTGGCCATGTCGCTCACGGCGTCACCTCAATCTGCCTGAATGCGGCACCTGATAGGCACCTTACTATACCGTCGGACCGCGAGCCAGAAGGTAGACCTCCCGACTGCCCGACCTGGAGGCGTCCGGTTTGCGAGAGAGGACGCGGGAGAAGCGCCGTGTCAGCTCGCCGCGGAACGTGTCGAACCCCTCGCCGTGGAAGACCTTGACGAGGAAGTCACCATCCTTATGCAAGAATTGACCGGCAAAGTCGGCGGCGAGTTCCGCCAGCCCCATCGCCGCCGGCTGATCCACCGCGCTGTGCCCGGTCAGATTCGGCGCCATGTCGGAGAGCACCACATCCACCGGGCGCCCGCCCAGCGCGGTCTCCACGGCGCGCAGCCCGTCGTCGGTGGAAAAGTCGGCGTGGACGAACGTAACCCCGGGCAGGGGTTCCATCTCCAGCAGGTCGATGGCGACGACCAACCCTGACGCGCCCACCTTCGGCGCCGCCAGCTGCGACCACCCACCGGGTGCGGCGCCCAGGTCAACAACCACCTGACCGGGGCGCAGGAGCCCGTCGCGCTGGTCGATCGCCTCGAGCTTAAGTGCTGCCCGCGAGCGCCACCCCTCAGCACGGGCACGGCGGACGAACGGATCGCTTTCGTGCCGGCTCCGCCGGGCCCGGGAGTTGCAACCGCTGCGCCGCCGCCTACAGGCCGCCATGCCCGCCCCCTTCCGCCACGCGGCGGCGCGCCACGGCACGTGCGCGCAGCACGACCCAGCCGGCACCCAGGCTGGCGACCACCAGCACGCCGAGCGCCTCCTGCCAGGCGGCGAGATCGAGACCCAGCGTCAGGAAGTACGCCGAGATGATCACCAGCACCACCACACCCAGCTCGATCTTGACCTCGCGCAGCGGCCCGCCGCTTGCCCGGACCACGCCACGGCGTGATAGCCTTCTTGCTTTATCGTCACCAGGCACCAAACACCTCCATGCATCTAGATCCGGATCAACTCAAGCAACTCCGCCGGCTCGGCCACGCCCTCAAGCCCGTCGTCCTGACCGGGGCCGCCGGCCTCAGCGAGGGGGTCCTGGAGGAGATTGAGCGTGCCCTGGACGACCACGAGCTGATCAAGGTGAAGCTCGCCGGCGCCAGCAAGGAGGAGCGCCAGGCCATGACCGAGGAGATTGCCGAACAGACCGGGGCGATCGTGGTCCAGACCATCGGGCGGATCGTCCTGCTCTATCGAGAGAACCCGGAGAAGAGCCAAGTCCTGATCTGAGCTCCCGCGCGGCAGACGCTCAGCGTCCCTGTTCCGCGGTGTCGACGGCATCACCGTCACCTGCCGCCAGCCGCGGTTCGATCCCGCCGAGTACCAGGACCAGCGCAATGGCACTGGCCACGAAGTAGAGGCTTTCGGCGGCACGCAGGGCCGAGAGGTACCCGACTTCACCGGCCTGCTCAGTTAAAACCGCCATCGGTGGCCGCACCCAGAACTCTCCCACCGCCAGCACGACCGCCAACAGCACCAGCAGCCACAGCCGCCAGTGGGCCGCCAGCGGACGGATCCGGTGGCGCAACTGTGTCGGTATCAGCAGCGCGGCACACACCAGGGCGATCCAAGCCACCAGGCCGGTGATCTCGCCGACCAACGCCGCCGCCTGGGCGGTGTCCTCCAGCGTGCGAAACAGCAATGGCGAGACGATGTAGCCGACGCTCCACAGCGCGCCGGCCAGCATCGTCAGCGCCACCCGCTCGGCCGCGCGGATCAGCACCGCACCTCCACCGCCGGGCCGCTGCGGGCAAGCTGCCCGCACCTACTCATAGCGGACCTCGACGATCTCATAGGTCCGCTCACCGCCCGGGGCCTGCACCACGGCCTCGTCACCCTCCTCCTTGCCGATCAGCGCGCGGGCGATGGGCGAGTTGACCGAGATGAGGTGCTGCTTGATGTCCGCCTCGTCCTCGCCAACGATCTGATAGCTGACCGTCTCCTCGGTGTCGGTGTCCTCGAGCGCCACGGTCGCCCCGAAGACGATCTTCGGGGCCGCCTGCACCGTCGCCGGGTCAATGATCTGGGCGTTGGACAGTTTGCCCTCGATCTCCTGGATACGGCCCTCAATAAAACTCTGCTGCTCGCGCGCGGCGTGATACTCGGCGTTCTCTTTTAGGTCGCCGTGTTCCCGCGCCTCGGCAATCGCCTGGATGACCCGCGGGCGATCCTCGTGCTTGAGCCGCTGAAGCTCCTCACGCAGCTTCTCTGCGCCACGAACCGTCAACGGTATCTTGCTCATCCCGTCATCTCCCTGTGCAGGGCGTGAAGGGGGCGGGCCTCCCAGTCCTTCATGTGATCCAGTGCCAGGCACGTGGCCCGGGCACCCGCGATGGTCGTCGTGTAGCAGACCTTGCGCTGCAGCGCCTCGCGGCGGATCGAGTAGGAGTCGGCAATGGCCTGCCGCCCCTCGGTGGTATTCACGATCAGATCGATCTCGTCGTTCTTGATGGCGTCCACGACATGCGGCCGACCCTCGATGACCTTGTTGATCCGGCGCACCTCCAGGCCCGCCTCCTCGAGGGCGGCCGCGGTGCCATGGGTGGCGATCAAGCGAAAGCCGCGCCGAACCAGGTCCCGCGCCACCTCGACCGCTGCCTCCTTGTCCACCTCACGCACACTGACAAAGGCACAGCCGCCCCGCGGCAGGGTCACCCCCGCAGCCAGCTGAGCCTTCGCGTAGGCCTCCCCGAAACAGGCGCCAATACCCATCACTTCGCCGGTAGACTTCATCTCCGGACCGAGGATGGGATCGACACCGGGGAACTTGAGGAACGGGAAGACCGCCTCTTTTACGGAATAGTAGTTAGGGATGACCTCGTTCACCACCCCCTGCTCCGCCAGGGTGCGGCCGGCCATGCAGCGGGCGGCCACCTTGGCCAGCGGCACGCCACACGCCTTGGCGACGTAGGGCACGGTCCGCGAGGCGCGCGGGTTGACCTCCAGTAGGAAGATGCGCTGCCCCTGGATGGCGAACTGCACGTTCATCAGCCCGACCACCCCGAGCTCCCGGGAGAGCAGGCGCACCTGCTCGCGGATCCGATCCTGCACATCCTGCCCCAGCGTGTAGGGCGGGATAGAGCAGGCGGAGTCGCCGGAGTGGACGCCGGCCTGCTCGATATGCTGCATGATGCCGCCAATCACCACCTGATCGCCGTCGCTGACGGCGTCCACGTCGACCTCCACGGCATCGTCGAGGAAGCGGTCAAGCAGCACCGGCGAGTTGTGCGAAACCCGCACGGCCTCGTTCATGTACTGGCGCAGCTCGCTCTCCTCGTAGACGATCTCCATCGCCCGACCACCAAGGACGTACGAGGGGCGCACCACCAGCGGATAACCGATCTCGGCAGCCAGCTGCAGGGCCTCGGTCTCCGTGCGGGCGGTGCGGTTCGGCGGCTGCATCAGATCGATGCGGCCGATCATGTCCTGGAAGCGCTCCCGGTCCTCGGCCAGATCGATGGAGTCCGGGGTCGTACCGATGATCGGCGTCCCGGCGGCCTCGAGTTCGCGGGCGAGCTTCAGCGGCGTCTGCCCGCCGTACTGGACGATCACCCCGTCCGGCTGCTCCGTCTCGACCACCTCCAGCACGTCCTCCAGGGTCAACGGCTCGAAGTAAAGCCGATCCGAGGTGTCGTAGTCGGTGGAGACGGTCTCGGGGTTGCAGTTGACCATGATGGTCTCGTAGCCGTCATCGCGAAGGGCCAGCGAGGCGTGGACGCAGCAATAGTCGAACTCGATCCCCTGCCCGATACGGTTCGGCCCGCCGCCGAGAACCATGATCTTCTTGCGTCCGCTCGGCTCTGCCTCGCACTCCTCCTCGTAGGTGGAGTAGAGGTAGGCGGTGGCGGTGGGGAACTCGGCGGCGCAGGAGTCCACCCGCTTGAACACCGGCCGCACGCCCAGATCGCGGCGGCGCTGGCGCACCTGGGACTCCTTGACGCCCCACAGGGCCGCCAGACGGGCATCGGAGAAACCGCGCCGCTTGAGGCGCAGCAGCGCCCCGGCATCACAGTCGTCCAGGGTCGAGGCGGCGACCTCCCCCTCCACGGCGATCAGCTCCTCGACCTGCGCGAGGAACCACGGGTCGATGGCCGTCATGCCGTGGACCTCATCGAGGGTGAAGCCGACCCGGAACGCATCCCCCAGGTGCAGAACCCGATCCGGGGTCGGCTGACGCAGCGAGTGGCGCACCGTATCGCGCACGTCCGTGCGACTGTGGTCGAGCCGCTCGTCGAGCCCGGACAGATCCTGCTCCAGTCCCCGCAGGGCCTTCTGGAAAGACTCCTGGAAGGTCCGTCCGATGGCCATGACCTCGCCCACGGACTTCATCTGGGTCGTCAGGTAGCAGTCGGCCTGCGGGAATTTCTCAAACGTGAAACGCGGGATCTTGGTGACGACGTAGTCGATCGTCGGCTCGAAGGAGGCCGGGGTGGCACCACCGGTGATCTCGTTGCGCAGTTCATCGAGGGTGTAGCCGACGGCCAGCTTGGCCGCCACCTTGGCGATGGGGAAGCCGGTCGCCTTGGAGGCCAGCGCCGACGAGCGCGACACCCGCGGGTTCATCTCGATGATCACCATGCGCCCGTTGTCCGGGTTGATGGCGAACTGGACGTTGGAGCCGCCGGTCTCCACGCCGATCTCCCGCAGCACCGCCAGCGATGCGTCGCGCATCAGCTGGTATTCCTTGTCGGTGAGGGTCTGCGCAGGGGCCACCGTGACCGAATCACCGGTGTGCACCCCCATGGGATCGAGGTTCTCGATGGAGCAGATGATGATGGCGTTGTCGTGGCGATCGCGCACGACCTCCATCTCGTACTCCTTCCAGCCGAGGACCGACTCCTCGAGCTGCACCTCGTTGGTGTAGGAGAGGTCGAGGCCGCGCTCGACGATCTCGTGAAACTCCTCCCGGTTGTAGGCGATGCCGCCGCCGGAGCCGCCCAGGGTATAGGACGGGCGGATGATGACCGGGAAGCCGATCCGTGCCTGCGCCGCCTGGGCCTCGGCCATAGAGCGGGCGATCTCGGCGCGCGGCGACTCGAGCCCGATCCGCGACATGGCGGCGCGAAACGCCTCGCGCTCCTCGGCCTTGTCGATCGCCTCACGGGTGGCGCCGATCATCTCAACACCGAAGCGCTCCAGCACGCCGTGCTTGACCAGGTCGAGGGCGCAGTTGAGCGCCGTCTGCCCACCCATGGTCGGCAGGACCGCATCGGGGTGCTCGCGCTCGATGATCCGCGAGACCGTCTGCCACTCCACCGGCTCGATATAGACCGCATCGGCGGTCTCCGGGTCGGTCATGATGGTCGCCGGGTTGGAGTTGACCAGGATGACCCGGTAGCCCTCCTCACGCAGCGCCTTGCACGCCTGCGCCCCGGAGTAGTCGAACTCGCACGCCTGGCCGATGACGATGGGGCCGGCGCCGATGATCAGGATCGATTGGATGTCAGTTCTTTTCGGCATGATTCCAGAGTGCTCGGGGTCCAGTGGTCGGCGGTCGCCTGTGATGCGGCTGCGCAGTGCTCAGTCACGCTCCATCATCTCGACGAAGCGCTGGAACAGCGGACGCATGTCGTGGGGACCGGGGCTTGCCTCCGGGTGGCCCTGGAAGCTGAAGGCAGGCACGTCGGTGCGCCGGATACCCTGTAGCGAGCCGTCGAACAGCGAGCGGTGCGTCGCCTCCAGGTGGTCGGGAAGGCTGCCCTCGTCCACCGCGAAGCCGTGGTTCTGGCTGGAGATCAGCACCTGCCCGGAGGCCAGGTCGATCACCGGGTGATTGGCACCGTGGTGGCCGAATTTCATCTTCTCGGTCCGCGCCCCGCTGGCCAGCCCCAGCAGCTGATGGCCCAGGCAGATGCCGAAGGTCGGGATGCGATGCTCCTCCAAGAGCTCGCGGATGGTCGCCACCGCGTAGTCCATCGGCTCCGGGTCACCCGGCCCGTTGGAGAAGAACAAGCCGTCCGGCTGCAGCTTGAGGACATCCGCAGCCCCGGTCCGCGCCGGTACCACCGTGACCCGGCAGTCGGCGTCGACCAGCAGGCGCAGGATCTGCTGCTTGATCCCGTAATCGAAAGCCACCACGTGGTACCGCCCCGACTCACCGCGCTCCGCCGCATCGGCAAGACCATCGTCCAGGGTCCAGGTCCCGCGCTGCCACGGCCGACGGGTCTTGGTGCCCGCCTCGCCGGCCAGGTCACGGCCACTCATGCCGCCGTAGCCCTGGGCCTGAGCCAGCGCCCAGACCTCGTCCAGCGACTCGCCGGCGACCAGGCAACCACCCTGGGCTCCGCACTCGCGGAGGCGGCGGGTTAGCTTGCGGGTATCGATCCCGGAAATCGCCACCACCCCCTGGTCACGCAGCCAGGCCGTCAGCCCCTTCTCGGCACGCCAGTTGCTGGCCCGCGGCGGCACATCGCGCACCACCAGCCCCGCCAGCCGAGCGCGGTCGTCCTCGCGGTCGACGCTGTTGATGCCGGTGTTGCCGATGTGGGGGTAGGTCAGGGTCACGATCTGACCGGCGTAGGACGGGTCGGTGGCGATCTCCTGGTAACCCGTCATCGCGGTATTGAAGACCACCTCGCCGGTGACGGCCCCGTCGGCGCCCACCGCCTCGCCGTGGAAAACCGTACCGTCCTGGAGGACGAGCAGTGCTGGCCGGGTCAACGCAGCCTCCCCTGTCTGGAGCTCAACGGCCCCGCCCGGACAAGCCACGGACGGGGTGCGGGCATGCAAAAAACGGGAGGGTTTACCCCTCCCGTCCATGGAATCGCCAAACCGCGCCCTCCGGCGCGTAGACGCCGGTATTCTACCGGGGCCAGCGGTGATCTGTCACGGCTTTGCGGCGCATTTCAACCACCCGGTCGCCCCCGCCGGAGCCCGGTGCAGGCCGCACTCGCGCTGACCCGATGCCTCCCACCACCACCGCCCGGCGCGGGCATCCTCACCCGGAGCAACCGGCCGGGTACACGGCGCACACCCGATACTGCGATACCCTTGATCGTAGAGTTCGTTGTACGGCACACGGCGGCTGCGCAGGTAGGCCCATACATCGTCCTCACGCCACTCCGCCAGCGGGTTGACCTTCACTAGGCCGTGGTGCTCGTCGAACCCCTCGACGACCACCTCCTGGCGGGTGACGGCCTGGGCGCGGCGCATCCCGGTCAGCCAGGCACGCTGCCCGGCCAGGGCGCGCTGCAGCGGCGCCACCTTCCGGGCATGGCAGCACGCCCGCCGGGCCTCGATGCCATGGTAGAACCCGTTGGCGCCGTAATGCGCCACAAAACCCTCCACCTCAGCCGGATTGGGGAAGTAGGTGCGCACCACCGGGCCGTAACGCTCCAGCACCTGCTGCTGCAGTGCGTAAGTCTCCGCCGGCAGCCGCCCGGTATCCAGGGTAAAGACCCCGATCCCCGGCGCGTGCCCGCGGATCAGGTCCAGCAGCACCATGTCCTCGGCGCTGAAGCTGGAGGCCAGCGCCGCGGGCAGCAGCTCGCCCTCGACCCGCTCCAGGACCTGCACGGCCTGACAAACCCGCGCCCTGAGCGCCGGCGCCAAGTCCCGCTCGACGGATACTGCTCGGGATTCGCTCATCGATCTGCCTCCCCGTCTGTTCCCGCCTTGATCCGGACGAGCCGATCGCCCCAGACGCTGCGGCGGGCTTCAGCGGCGTCCGCACCCTTGCTCACCCTAGGCGCCTCTGCCGGCGGCGTGAAATACGGATTCGGCATTTTGTTACCACAGCCCGGCATATCCCCCCGCGGCATCCCGACCGCCCTACAAAAAAACCGGCACACCCCCTACCATGAGAGGTTTCTCCATGAACCCGAGGACACCCTTTGACCGCCCTAGCCGTCTCCGACCTGACCAAGACCTACGCCGGGGGGCATATCGCGCTGCACGGCATCAATCTGACCGTCGACGCGGGCGCTTTCTTCGGGCTGCTGGGACCCAACGGGGCGGGCAAATCCACCCTCATCGGGATCGTCTCGACGCTGGTCAACAAGAGCGGCGGGACGGTACGCGTCTTTGGCCACGACCTGGACCGCGACCCCTGGGCGGTCAAGTCTTCCATCGGCCTGGTCCCGCAGGAGTTCAACTTCAACACCTTCGAGACCGTGGAGCAGATCGTGGTCAACCAGGCCGGCTACTACGGTATCCCGCGCCGGTTAGCCCGCCAGCGTGCCGAGCACTACCTCCATAGCCTGGGCCTGTGGGAACGGCGTGAGACCGTCTCGCGCACGCTCTCCGGCGGGATGAAACGCCGGCTGATGATCGCCCGGGCGCTGATGCACGAACCGCAGCTTCTGATCCTCGACGAGCCCACCGCCGGCGTGGACATCGAGCTGCGCCGCTCCATGTGGGACTTCCTGCGCCACATCAACGACCAGGGCACCACCATCATCCTCACCACGCACTACCTCGAGGAGGCCGAGAGCCTCTGCAAGGACATCGCCATCATTGATGATGGACGGATCATCGAGAACACCGACGTCAAGAGCCTGCTCCAGCGCCTGTCCACCCACGCCTTCCTGCTCGACGTCGATCGGGTCCCCCGGCCGCTGCCGCAGCTGGACGACTTCGCCCTGCGCCAGGTTGATGACTACGTCCTGGAAGCGGAGGTGCCGCGCGGCCGAGCTCTGACTGACCTGTTCGCCGCCCTCTCCAAGCACGGGATCACGGTCAGCAGCATGCGCAACAAGTCGAACCGCCTCGAGGAACTTTTCCTGCGCCTGGTAGAGAGCAGCGACCCGGCTCCGGTGACGCCGGACAACGCCGATAGGCAGGAGGTCGTCTCTTGAACCGGCCCCAGGGATCCCCGCGCCGCTACGGCAGCCAGGGTACGCCGTCGCGAACCCGCGCCGCCCTGGTCTCGCTGCAGACCATTGTCTACAAGGAGACCCACCGCTATCTGCGGATCTGGATCCAGACCCTGGTGCCGCCGGCGATCACCATGACCCTCTACTTCGTGATCTTCGGCGCCCTGATCGGCGAACGGGTCGGCGAGATGGAGGGCTACCGATACATGGAGTACATCGCCCCCGGCATCATCATGCTGGCGGTGATCACCAACTCCTACAACAACGTGGTTTCGTCGTTCTTCGGCGCCAAGTTCCAGCGCCACATCGAGGAGATGCTGGTCTCGCCGACACCCAACATCGTCATCCTGCTGGGCTATGTCGCCGGAGGTGTGGGGCGCGGGCTGTTCACCGGCGCGATCGTCACCGCCGTGGCGCTGATGTTCACCTCCCTGCCCATCCACAACTGGGCAATCACCATCTCGGTGGTGGTCCTGACCGCGGTGCTGTTCTCCATCGGCGGCTTCATCAACGCCATCTACGCGCGCAAGTTCGACGACATCGCCATCATCCCCACGTTTGTTCTGACCCCGCTGACCTACCTCGGCGGCGTGTTCTACTCGATTTCGCTGCTGCCGGAGTTCTGGCAGGGGGTGTCGCTGGCCAACCCAATCCTCTACATGGTCAACGCCTTCCGCTACGGCATCCTCGGCTCGGCCGACGTCCACATCGCCGTGTCGTACGCGATGATGCTCGCCTTCATCGCGGCCTTCGGCGGGTTTGCCCTCTATCTGCTAAACCGGGGGACAGGGCTGCGCTCCTGATCCGTAGCCCGTGCATTCGCACCATCCGAGGGAGCTCTCATGGAACCGGCCCACAGCCCGCTGCTGACCGACCTCTACCAGCTGACCATGGTCGACAGCTACCTCCAGCAGGGCATGGACGCCCCGGCCTCCTTCGAGCTGTTCAGCCGCAGGCTGCCCCCGGGGCGCGGTTTCTACATCGCCGCGGGCATCGAGGCAGTGGTCGACTGGCTGACGGAGATGCGCTTTGGCGACGCGGAGCTGGACTGGATCCGGACCTGCGGACACTTCCGCGCCGGCTTGGCCGAAGAACTGGCACAGCTGCGCTTTACCGGTCACGTCGAGGCCGTGCCGGACGGCACCATCCTCTTCCCCCAGGAGCCGATCCTGCGTGTGACCGCCCCGCTGCCCGAGGCCCAGCTGATCGAGAGCCGGGTCATGAACCTAGTCCACCTGCACAGCCTGCTCACCAGCAAGGCCGCCCGCGCGGTACTGGCCGCCGGGGGCGGCAGCCTGGTGGACTTCGGCATGCGCCGCGCCCACGGCGCCGAGGCCGCCATGGCCGCTGCACGCAGCACCTGGATCGCCGGCTACGCCGGCACCGCCACCTGTCTGGCCGGCGCCCGGTACGACATCCCCACCGTGGGCACAATGGCCCACTCCTACGTGCTCGCCTTCGACCGCGAGATCGACGCCTTCCGCGCCTTCGCCACCGCCCATCCGCGGAACGTGGTGCTGCTGATCGACACCTACGACACCGCCGACGGGGCTCGGAAGACGATCCAGCTTGCCCGGGAGGGCCACCCCGTCCACGGCGTGCGCATCGACAGCGGCGACCTCGGGGCCGAAGCCAGACGCGTGCGCCGCATCCTGGACGAGGGTGGGCTGGAGCAGGTGCGCATCCTGGTCAGCGGTGACCTGGATGAGTATGCCATCGCCCGCCTGCGCGCCGACGCAGCCCCCATCGACGGTTTCGGCCTGGGCACACGGATGGACACCGCCGCCGATCAGCCCCACCTGGACATGGCGTACAAGCTACAGGAGTATCGCGGCGTTGCCCGGCGCAAACGCTCCGTGGGGAAGATGCACTGGCCGGGCCGCAAGCAGGTCCGGCGGCGCTTCGTCGATGGTGTGGCCGCCGGCGACACCCTCTGCCTAGCCGAGGAGGAGCTGCCCGGGGCGCCATTGCTCACCGAAGTCATGGACGGCGGCCAGCGTACCCGCTCCCCGGAGGGCACCGCCGCCATCCGCGAGCGAGTGCGGGAGGGGCTCGCCGCCCTGCCCGAGGCCTGCCGCGCGCTGGAGGCGGAGCCGGACCTCTACCCTGTGGAGGTCTCCACCCGGCTGCGCGCCTGCGCCGAGGCCACGGACCGCCAGCGCCACTAGCCGGAGTCCCCCGTCCCGCGCATGCCCTCAAGCAGATCGCTGAGGGCGAATCCGTAGCGCTCGGCGATGGCTTTCAGCTCGCGCCGCGCCTGGACGATGTTCTCCCGGCGACGGCGCTCGATCTCGCGTTCCACATCCTTGCGCAGGTCGCGCAACTGCTCCACCGAGTACCTGGACAGATCCTCCATCACGCTCCCTTTCGGCCCGATACGCCCATCACGGATTGAGCAGGAAATGGCTCCAGCCGTCCGGTCGGTGCTCGTATCGCTCGCGCTGATGCAGGCGTCCGTCACCGGCCGACCAGAGTTCGATACTGGACGGGATTATACGGTAACCGGACCAGTGCGGGGGACGCGGCACCCGCTCCGGGAAGCGCGACTCGACCTCCTCCAGGCGGGCCTCCAGCTCGTGACGGCTGGCCAGCGGGTCGGACTGATGCGAGGCCCACGCTCCCAGCTGGCTGAGCCGCTCCCGCTGCGCCCAGTAGTGGTCCGCCTCACTCGCACTCACCGCTGCTACCACGCCGCGAATCTCGACCTGCTCGTAGAGGGGCTGGAAATGGAAGCACAGCGCCGCGCGGGGATTGGCCGCCAGGTGCTGCCCCTTGCGGCTGTTGCGATTGGTGTAGAACACGGCGCCCTGGTGGTCCAGCTGTTTGAGCAACACCGTCCGCGCCGCCGGCCAGCCGTCGGGGCCGACCGTCGCCAGAACGCCGGCGGTAGGCTCCGGCAGGTCCGTGGCCCGGGCCCGCTCCAGCACCTGGTGCACCCGGCTCAGCGCCTCCTGGTAGATCGTGTCCGAATCCATCCCCGGTTCACTCATTGGGTTCGACCCTCAACGTCAGTCCCTCCTTGCTGACCACCCGCACCCGCTGACCGCTACGCACCGGGCGGACCGCCACGGCATTCCAGCGCTCGCCGGCGTAGCGCACATGGCCCGTGGCATCGAAAGCCTCCTCGGCGATGGCCTCGGCATCGATCAGCTCATCGGCCCCGCCGAGCTTCGGCCGTCGCCACGCCCGAGCGGCCATGGTGGCCACCCCGGTGAAGACGATCAGGCTAGCGACCGTAAACCCGGCGATCAGGCCGATCGAGACCTGGAAGGCCTCGAGATCGGTATCGAACAGCATGATCGAACCGAGCACAAAGGCAACGGCTCCACCGATGCCCATGATCCCGAAACTGGGCATGAACGCCTCGGCGATCATGAAGGCGATCCCCAGCCCGATCAGCCCCAACCCGGCGTAGGTGATCGGCAGGGCCTGGAAGGCGTAAAGCGCCAGCAGCAGGCTGATGCCGCCGAGCACCCCCGGCACCAGGGAGCCGGGATTGATCAGCTCGAAGATGATGCCGTAGATCCCGACCAGCATCAGGATATAGGCCACGTTGGGATTGGTGATCACCGCCAGCAGGCGGTTGCGCCAATCCGGCTCGAGCAGCTCCACCTCCAGACCGGCGGTCTCGATAGCGCGCTCGCCCACCGGGAACTTGACCACCATGCCGTCGGCCTTGGCGAGGAGTTCGTCCACGTCCTCGGCGACAAAGTCGATCACCCCCAGCTCGGCCGCCTCGCTGGCCGAGGCGCTCACCGACTCGCGCACCGCCTTCTCCGCCCACTCGGCGTTGCGCCCGCGCAGCTCGGCCAGGCCCTTGATGTAGGAGACCGCGTCCTCAATGATCTTGCGCTCCATGGCATCCGGGCGCTCGTCCGCCCGCTCTTCCGCCGGCTCGTCCTCGTCGCGGGCTTCCTCGTCGTCGTCCTCGCCGAGCAGATCCTGGAGTTCGTCGAAGCCCTCGCCGTCGCGCTCCTCGTCGTCCCCGCCGGGGAAGATCCCACCACCGCCACCGCCGATCTGCACCGGCGTGGCCGCACCCAGGTTGGTTGCCGGCGCCATGGCCGCAACATGGGAGGCGTAGAGGATGTAGGTCCCGGCACTCGCCGCCCGGGAACCACTGGGCGCGACATAGGTGGCCACGGGGATTTCGCTGGCGAGGATCTCGCTGATGATGTCGCGCATGGCGTCATCGAGGCCGCCCGGGGTGTTCATGCGCAGGATGACCAGCCTGGCGCCGCGCTCCTGCGCCTCGGCGAGGCCGCGGACGATATAGTCGGTGGTTGCCGGGCCGATGGGCCCCTTGACCTCGAGCATCAGCGCCGTACCGGCCGCTTCCTCATCGGCGTCCGGCGTTGTCTCGGCACTGCCCAGCGGCACGGCCGAGAGGAAGTAGGCGAGCAGGACGGCAAGCAGACGTCGAATCCACATGGCCAGGCACACCTCCAGAAAGCGGCGAGGGCCGACAAGCCCTCGCCGCCTGTCCGATCAACGCGCCTTGAGCGCGGCGAGGATCTCGTCCCGCACCGTCTCCACGGGCCGCTGCCCGTCGACGGTGATGTAGGCGGGCGCATCGGCACCACCCTTTTGCGCCCACTGGGAATAGTAGTCGACCAGCGGCCGGGTCTGCTCGTGATACACCGAAAGGCGGTGGCGGACGGTTTCCTCGCGATCGTCATCGCGCTGGACCAGGTCTTCGCCGGTGACGTCGTCCTTGCCCTCTTCGCGGGGCGGATTGTGCTTGATGTGGTAGACCCGCCCGGAACCGGGATGGACGCGCCGCCCGGCCATCCGATCGACGATCTCCTCGTCGGGCACCTGGATCTCGACCACGGCATCGATGCCGATCCCCTGCTCGTTCAGGCCATCCGCCTGGGCGATCGTCCGCGGGAAACCATCGAACAGGAAGCCGTTGCCGCAGTCTGGCTGAGCGACCCGCTCCTCGATCAGGCCAAGGATGATATCGTCCGACACGAGGCCACCCTCATCCATGATCTTCTTGGCCTGCTGCCCGAGCGGGGTGCCGGCCTTGACGGCGGCGCGCAGCATGTCACCGGTGGAGATCTGAGGGATGCCGAAGGCCTCACAGATATGGGCAGCCTGCGTACCTTTCCCGGCGCCCGGAGGGCCTAATAGAATGAGCCGCATTGATTCACCTCGTATATCGTTTAGTGGGATATGCCGTCGAGGCCGAGGGGGCCTGCGACACGAACGCAAACGAACAAGAAGACGAAAGGCTGATGAGACGGCACGTATGCAGAGTCGCCGCGGTGGCGATGTTGGGCGCGAGCGTATCACCGGCCCTGGCCACCTGCAATGACGCGCCCGCCCCCGGCGTCAACTGGTTCAACTGCGACCTGAGCGAGGCACAGCTCGCCGGTGAGGACCTAGAGGGGGCGGTACTCGGACGCAGCCGACTGGAAGGGGCCAACCTGGAGGGGGCCCACCTGCGGCGGGCAGACCTGACCAGTGTCAGCGCCGCCGGCGTCAACCTGCGCGACGCCAACCTGTCGCGGGCCCGGCTGAGCTCCGGGGATTTTACCGACGCCGACCTCTCGGGCAGCGACCTGCGAGACGCCCGGGCAGGCCGCGCCGATTTTGAGGGTGCCCGGCTCGACGGCGCCATCGCCACCGGTATCGACCTCAACAGCGCCCGCATGCGCGGCGCCAGCCTGCAGGACGCCGATCTGAGCGGTGCCTCGCTGCGGCGCACGGGCCTGCGCGAGCTGCAGGCAGCGAGGGCGAAGCTGGCCGGGGCCGATCTCAACGGCGCGGATCTAGAGGGGGCCAACCTCTCGGGAGCGGAGATGCGGCAAGTGGATCTGCGCGATGCGAACCTAGTCGATGTGGACTTCACGGACGCCGACTTGGGGCGGGCCGACCTGCGCGGCGCGGACCTCAGCGGCGCCGAGTTCACCGAGGCCCGCCTCGGCAGCACCCTGTGGACCGACGGCCGGCGCTGCCGCCCCACCTCCGTGGGGGAGTGCCAGTAGCGGCGCCCGCAGGCGCCGCGCCTAATGCAGGCGCAGCGCCGTCATGCGGCCGCGGGCATCCAAGACGTAGACATCGCCGTCGCCGGTGACCACCGGAGGCCTCTCCAGGGGCACGTCAGAGAGGCGCTCCCGCGCCACCAGCTCTCCGTCGCGCAGGCGCAGCCAGTTGACGTGTCCGGCATCGTCGCCCATCACCAGGTAGCCCTCGTGGACCACAGGGCGCGTTAGGGCCAGCCCCTCGAGGGCCTCCTGTCGCCAGGCGGTGGCACCGTTACGCCGATCGAAGGCCCAGACCCGCCCGTCATCGGCGGCCAGGTAGACCTCCTCGCCCTGAGCGACCAGCCCTCGATGGCTTGCCACATCCCGGCTCCAGGCCTGGGCCCCGTTGGCGATGCGGACCGAACCGATCGCCCCCTGATAGGCCACGGCGTAGGCGGCACCGCGGTGAATGACCGGATCGGCGGCGATGTCCGACATACGCTCGAGTTCAGTCCGTCCCCGCGGCTCGGTGAGGGTGTGCTCCCAGCGCACGCTGCCATCGGCCACGTTCAGCGCCACCAGTCGCCCGTTCTGCAGACCCACCACCGCGGTACCGCCGCTGACCGCCGGCGCGCTGTTGCGACGCAGGGTCAGGGCGGGGATGCTGCGGTCGAAAATCCACTGCCGCGACCCGTCCTCGGCGTCGAGGCCGTAGATCCGGCCATCGGCGCTACGCGCCACCACCATCCCGCGGGTGTAGCGCGGGCTCGCCAGCACTTGGGCCGAGAGGCCGGTCATCCACGCCGGCTCGCCGCTGTCCCGTTCGTACGCGTAGACCCGCCCCTTGCGATCCCCCACCAGCAAGCGGTCACCGGCGACCACCGGACCGGCGGACAGGGGACGGTTTAGGCGATCGTGCCACAGCCCCTCGCGGGTCTCGGCATCGAGGGCCCGGACCCAGCCGCGGGCGTCAGCCACGTACAGCACGCCGTCCGCGTAAGCCGGCTCCAGAGCGAAGGCGCCGGACTCCAGGCTGCCCACCGGCCGCCCGCTCCAGACCAGTTCGACATCCAGCGTGTCGGTGGCCTCGACCTGCGGGTTGGGCAGCGGATCCTGCAGCGCGCAACCGGCCGCCATGCCGAGCACCGCAGCAACCCCGATGGAACGCAGTCCCGCGCGGATCACGCCTCACTCTCCACGGCCTGCAGCTTCAGGCGGACCAGCTCGCGTGACTGTGCGCCCAATCCTTCCTGATCCAGCGCCTGCTGATACGCTTCGGTGGCCTCGTCATAGCGACCGAGCTCGCGGAGCAGGTCACCACGCAGCTCGGCATAGGCGGCCGCAAAACCAGCCGAGACAGAACCCTCCAGCGCCGCCAGGGCCTCCTCCGCGTCAACCTCGCCGAGGACCCGGGCCTGGCGCAGCCGGGCGAGCTCCGCCATGGCGCTATGGTCGGCGTTGTCGATCAACCAGCCGAGCGTCTCCGCCGCACGCCGGTACGCGCCGGCTTCGGCCTGGATACGGGCCATGCGCAACGCAGTCAGCCCTGCGTAACCGCTGCGGGCGTGATCGTCGAGCACCCGCTGGCCCGCCTGCTCGGCCATCTCGGGCTCACCGGACCGGGTGGCCTGCAGGAACTCGGCGTAGGCCGCGGCGGCCTGCTGCGCGCCTCGCTCTTGCCAGGTGCCGTAGCCCCACCAGCCGGCCACGATCAGCAGCGCCGCGGTCAAACCCAGCATGATCGACCCACCGTTGCGCCGCCACCAGTCCTTGAGCTGCTGAAGCTGTTCGTCGTCGGTGCGCTCCATCTCCAGTCCCCTTGCCAGCGACCGGGGCTACGCCCCGATCAGCCCTCGCAGATATTTGACTGCGTCGTCGAAGGGCAGCCGCTGCTGCCCGTCTTCGCCACGCAGATCCTTGATCGTCAGTGCACCGGCCGCATGCTCCTCGTCACCGAGAATCAGGGCCACCCGGGCACCACTGCGGTCGGCGCGCTTGAGCTGCGCCTTAAAGCCGCCACCGCCGGCATGGGTCTGCAGACGCAGTTCCGGCAGCGCGTCACGCAGGGCCTCAGCCGTCTCCAGCCCGGCCCCGACCTCGGTGGCCACCACCAGGTAGGCGTGGGGCACCCCGCCCTGACCGGGCACCCCCTGTTCCTCGAGCAACGCCACCAACCGCTCCAATCCCAGGGCGAAACCGATCGCCGGGGTCGGGCGGCCACCGAGCTGCTCGACCAGCCCGTCGAAGCGCCCGCCGGCGCAGACCGTGCCCTGGGCACCGAGTCGATCGGTCACCCATTCGAAGACCGTGCGCGTGTAGTAGTCGAGCCCCCGCACCAGCGAGGGATTCACCTCGTATTCGACGCCGGCCCGCTCAAGCAGGTTCCGTACCGTGTCGAAGTGTTCCGCCGAGGTAGCATCGAGGCAGTCCATCAGCCGTGGCGCATCGGCCATGATCTGCTGCACTTCCGGGTTCTTGCTGTCGAAGATGCGCAGCGGATTTGTCTCCAGGCGTCGCCGCGCGTCCTCGTCGAGCCGGTCCTCGTGGCGGCGCAGGTAGGCGACCAACTCCTCGCGATGGGCCGCGCGGCTCTCCGGGGTGCCGAGCGAATTGAGCTGCAGGCGCACATCGGGCAGTCCCAGCTCACGCAGCATGCGCGCGGTCATGATGATCATCTCGGCGTCGAGCTCGGGCCCGGGGATCCCGAAAACCTCGGCCCCGACCTGATGGAACTGCCGCAGCCGCCCCTTCTGCGGCCGCTCGTGCCGGAACATGGGGCCGGCGTACCAGAGCCGCGGCTCGGCATTGTGCAGCAGACCGGACTGGATGCCGGCGCGTACACAGCCGGCCGTACCCTCAGGGCGCAACGTGACGCTGTCGCCATTGCGATCGTCGAAGGTGTACATCTCCTTCTCGACGATATCGGTGACCTCACCGATGGACCGGCTGAACAGCTCGGTGCGCTCGAGCACCGGCAGCCGGATCTCGCGATAACCGTAGGCCTCCAGGACCCGGCGGATCACCGACTCGGCGCGCTGCCACAGCGGGCTCTCCTCCGGAAGGATATCCGAGAACCCGCGAACGCTCTGAATCCCCTTTTTTGACAAAACGCTACTCCGACTCCATCGACGTCCAAGGCACACCGGCGACCGGCGTGCCCACCTGCGCGGCGGAGGCCTCCCGGGCCTGTGCACCGTCCTCGCCCGGGCCTGTCGGTTCCGGCTCGCCACCATCGAGCAGGATTGCGGTCATCACCACGGCCACGGCGAGCAGCAGCACAAGGAGCATCAACGGCAACCAGCGCCGCCGGCGGCGCCCGGCCGGTCGGGGCTCAACGGCTCCCACATTGCCCACGGCCCGCTCCTCGCTGGCCGGATCGCTGCCCCGGCGCCGGTTGTACGCCTCGACCACCGCCTCGGGATCGAGTTCGACCAGGCGCGCATAGGCGCGTAGGTAACCGCGCACGAAGGTTGGCGGCGGCAGACGTTCGTCGTCATCTTCCTCGAGGGCCGTCACCCGGTCCGCCGACAGGTTGAGACTCGACCCCACCGCACGCACGGTACGCCCCTGCGCCTCACGGGCGCGGCGCAGTTGCTGCCCCGGCGACGGCCGGGCGCCCTTGTCCCCGGCATCATCCGGGGCATCGGCCCGGGGCCGCGCCCCGTCGCTGTCGTCCTGCCCCGTTTCATCAGTCATGGCCCGACCTCATCCGCGTGCAAACGTTCGTTCCACCCCGAACCAGGGAAACGCTCGGCCAGCATCTCGGCGAAGGCGGCCGCCTCCTCCGGCCGCCCCTGCTCGGCCGCCACGCGTGCCGACCAGTAAAGGCCGCGCGCCCCGGCGCCACCGCTGTCACGGGCACGTTCCAAGTCTTCGGCGGCCGCCTCCAGCGCCCCCTGGCGGTAACGCAGCTCCCCGCGCACCACACGCGCCGGGGCAAACCCCGGTGCCGCCTCGACGGCAGCATCGGCGCGGCGGGCAGCGGCATCCTCGCGCCCCGCATCGAGGGCGCAGCGGGCGGCGTTGGTCAACGGCACTTCGGCGGAATCATAGCCACCCGCCCCGGCGGCATCCCCGAAGACCTCCAGCGCCTCATCCACTTGCCCGGCACGGCACAGACTCCGCCCCCGGTTGTTCAGGATAGGCCCCGAGTCCGGAGCGGCCTGCGCGGCACGCCGATGGTATTCGTGGGCCATCTCCAGATCGCCCTGCGACTCGGCCACGAGCCCCATGCCGGAAAGCGCCTGTGGGTGTTCTCCATCGATCTGCAACGCCCGCTCCAGGCGCGAGCGGGCGGCCTCCGGCTGCGCATGGGCGATCAGATGAAGCCCTGCCCCGGCGTGGCTGTCGGCTGCGCGCTGGTCATCCGGCATCTCGGGCCCGGCAGCGCACCCGACCGCCAGCAGGGCCGCCAGCATGGGCCCCGTGCGCTTCACGCCGTTCCCGCCACCTTACTGGGCCGCGCATCGCGGATCTCGCCGACGAGCTGGCCGCACGCCCCATCGATATCATCACCACGGGTTTCGCGGATGGTCGCGGTCAGGCCGTGCTCGAGCAGTCGATCCGCGAAGCGGCGCACCCGCCGCTGTGGCGAGCGGCCGTAGCGTGCCCCCGGGTAGGGATTGAACGGGATCAGGTTCACCTTGGACGGAATCCCCCGCAGCCGCTCGATCAGCTCCCGGGCGTGCTCGTCTTGGTCGTTGACCCCATCGAGCATGACGTACTCCCAGGTGATGCGCCTATGGGGCTTGTCGGCGATGTACGCGTGGCAGGCCGGCAGCAGGCGCTCCAGAGGGTTCTTGCGATTGAGCGGAACCAGCCCGTTGCGCAGCTCGTTATTCGGAGCGTGCAGTGAGACCGCCAGACTCACGTCCGTGATGCGCTGCATCCGCTCGATGGCGTGGACCACTCCCGAGGTCGAGATCGTGACCCGACGCTTGGAGAGAACGAACCCGAAATCGTCGGTGAACACCCGCGACGCCGAGATGACCGGGTCGAAGTTGAGCAGCGGCTCGCCCATGCCCATGAAGACGATGTTGGTGATCGCCCCCTCCGGCAGGTGGCGGCGCGCGATGTGAACCTGACCGACGATCTCGGCGGCGCTGAGATTCCGCGAGAACCCGCCCTCCGCCGTAGCGCAGAAGGTGCAGCCCATCGGGCAGCCGGCCTGCGAGGAGACGCACAGCGTCCCACGCTTCGGCTCCGGGATGTAGACGGCCTCGACACAGTTGCCGTCGGCCAGGCGCACCACCCACTTGCGGGTGCCGTCGCTGGCCTGCTGGTCGGCGGCCACCTCGGGCAGACCGACCCGGGCGTTCTCGCGCAGCCGCTGGCGCAGCGCCTTGCTCAGGTCGGTCATCTCGTCGAAATCGTAGACGTGGCGCTGATGCAGCCACTGCATCATCTGCCGGGCGCGGAACCGCTTTTCGCCCAGGGCATCGAAGAAAGCGGCCAGCCGCGGCCGATCGAGCCCGAGCAGCTCGACCGGGCCCGACTGGCGCTCGGCGTGCACCGCCTCGTGGTCAGCGGGAGCAGATCTCATCGGCCTTGAAGAAGAACTCGATCTCCTGTTCCGCCGTCTCGGGGCTGTCCGACCCGTGGACCGCATTGGCATCGATGCTCTCCGCGTAGTCGTGGCGGAGGGTGCCTGCAGCCGCCTCCTTGGGGTTGGTGGCGCCCATGATCTCGCGGTTCTTGCGGATGGCGTCCTCGCCCTCGAGAACCTGCACCATCACCGGCCCGGAGGTCATGAAGCCGACCAGGTCATTGAAGAACGGACGCTCCCTGTGCACAGCGTAGAAGCTCTCGGCCTGCTCGGTGCTCAGCCGCACCATGCGGACAGCCACCACGCGCAGGCCAGAGCGCTCGAAGCGGGCAAGGATCTCGCCGATCGCGTTCTGCGCTACGGCATCCGGCTTGATGATGGAAAGGGTTCGCTCGACGGCCATTAGGATCTCCTGACTGATGAATGCTCGCGTTCAACAAAAAAGCCGCAGCGCTGGAATGCTGCGGCGCCTTGGGCAGTCGGACAGTCTACCCCTCCGTTCCGGGCGCCGACAATCTCGCCGCGGTTGGGCCGTTCACACGGCAAAGCTCTCGCCGCACCCACACAGATCGCGGACGTTCGGGTTGCGGAAATCGAAACGGTAATTGATACCGTCGCGCACGTAGTCCACCTCGGTGCCTTCCAGAAACGGCCGGTGCTGTTGCGCCATCACCACCTTCACCCCGTGGCTCTCGACGACAAGATCCTGATCGCCGATCTCCTCGGCGTAATCGACCACGTAGGCGAAGCCGGAGCAGCCACTGGCCTTGATCCCCAGGCGCAGGCCGTGGGCCCGGTCAGCATCCTGGCTGGCGAGCATCTTCTCGACATGCCGCGCGGCACGTTCGGTCAGGGTTACGGGCATGACTTGCCTCCTGTCACTGGGCGCGCCGTAACGGCGCATCTGTCTGCATTCTAGGGGGTTCCGGCAGCTAGCGGGAAGCGTCCCGGTGGTGCTCGCCGCACGCCTTCTCGACCGACGTCTCGTCGACCTCCAGATCCGGCACGCGGGTCTCTTCAAGCCGCCCGCCCATCTGCTGCACGGCGCTGCACAGCTCCTCAATGCGCCGATCGGTGACGTGGATATGATCGAGGATCGCGTTCACCGCCTGGGCCACCGGGTCCGGCATCTCGGTGGTCCCGTAAGCATCGAAGCCAATTCGCCGCGCCACCCGGGCTCGCTGCTCGTCCCCGTCAACGTCGCGCTTGCGCTCGCCGACCTGGCGCGCCGGGATCCCCACCATAGTCGCCCCGTCGGGGACATCCTTGAGCACCACAGCATTCGAGCCGATGCGCGCCCCGCCACCCACACGGATGGGTCCAAGCAGCTTGGCGCCGGCGCCGACCACGACGTCATTGCCCAGGGTCGGGTGGCGCTTGCCCGACTGCCAGCTGGTCCCGCCCAGGGTGACGCCGTGGTAGAGGGTGACGTCGTCGCCGATGTCTGCAGTCTCACCAATGACCACCCCCATACCGTGGTCGATGAAGAAGCGCCGGCCGATGCGCGCCGCCGGGTGGATCTCGATCCCCGTGACCCAGCGGCTGAACAGCCCCAGCATGCGCGCCAGCCATCGCAGCCGCCAGCGCCAGAGCCGCGCGCTGATGCGGTGCAGGATCAGGGCGTGGAAACCGGGATAGGTGGTCACCACATGGAAGGCGTTCCGGGCGGCCGGATCGCGATCCATGACACACCGGATGTCCTCACGCAGGCGTCGCAGCATCCATTTACCCTTTACAACGGTCCTACTTGCGCCAGCGGCGCGGATTGAGCACGTGGCTGAGCAGCCCGCGCAGCATCCGCACCTCGTCCTCGGTCAACCGCGCACGGCGGAAGATGTTGCGCAACCGCCGCATGGTCAGCGCGGGGTTGTGCCGGTCCAGGTAGCCGACTCGACCGGCCATCTCCTCCAGGTGAACGAAGAAGCGCTCCAGCGTATCCACGGCGGCGGGCGGCTCTTCCGTCTCGGGCTGCGGCAGTGCGCCCCCCACCTCGGCCGCCATGCGCAGCTCCCACGCTACCAGCTGCACGGACTGAGCCACATTCAGGGAACTGTAATCCGCGTCGGTCGGGATCTGCACGAGGTAGTGGCAATGATCCAGCTCGGCGTTGGTCAGGCCGGTGCGCTCCCGACCGAAGACCCACGCCAACCCCCCTTCGCCCCCCTCAGCGGCGGCCGACTCGGCCGCCGGGCGCAGCGCCAGCCGGGGCTGCCGCTCGGCGCGGATACGCGCCGAGAGCCCGAAGGCCAGACGACAGCCGGCCAGCGCCGAGGCGAGATCCGGATAGCGCTGCGCCTGCTCCAGAACCTCGCCGGCCCCGGCCGCCCGCGCGACGGCCTCCGGGTCATCGGGGTCGCACTGCGGATCCACCAGACACAGATCCCGCAGCCCCATGGTGCGCATGGCGCGCGCGGCGGCGCCGATATTGCCGGGGTGCGTGGTCCCGACCAACACAATACGAGTGCGCTCAAGGCTCAAGATGGCCTCCCGGTCTGAATCGCATCAGTTTTGCTGTTATCCTGTACCGCGTCCAGCGTAGGAGCTTTCCCGATGCACCCAATGGTCAACATCGCAGTCCGTGCCGCACGGGCTGGTGGTGATCTAATCGTCCGCAACATCGACCGCCTCGACCGCGTCCGGGTCGAGACCAAGGGACGCTACGACTTCGTCTGCGACATCGATCGCCAGGCCGAGGCGGCGATCGTGCAGACCATCCAGCGCGCCTACCCGCAGCACGCCATACTCGCCGAGGAGAGTGGCCTGCAGGGGCGCGCGCAGAGTGAGGCGGAGTATACGTGGATCATCGACCCGCTGGACGGGACGGCGAACTTCCTCCGCGGCTACCCCCACATCGGCGTGTCGATCGCTGTGCAGAAGGACGGCCAGCTGGAGGCAGCCGCCGTCTACGACCCGCTGCGCCAAGAGCTGTTCACCGCCTCACGGGGCAACGGGGCGCAGCTCGACGGCCGCCGCATCCGCGTACCGCAGCGCCGCGGGGTGGACGGGGCGATGATCGGGACCGGCTTTCCGTTCAAGAACCAGGCCCTGATGCCGGCCTACCTGCGGATGTTCTCCGCCCTGACCGAGCACGCCGAAGACATGCGCCGTGCCGGCTCCGCGGCACTGGACCTGGCCTACGTCGCCGCCGGGCGGCTGGACGGCTACTTCGAGTTGGGCCTGAAACCGTGGGACATCGCCGGCGGCACCCTGCTGGTCCGTGAGGCCGGCGGCATTGTGACGGACATCACGGGCGAGGATCGCGCCCTCGCCACCGGCCATGTCGTCGCCGGCGCCCCCAAGGTCCACAGCGGTCTGCTGAACACCATCCGCGCCCACACGGCGGATCTGCCTACCGCCTGAGCAACCCGACCGCTCAGGCGCTGCCCAGGCCGCGCTCCAGGTCGCGGATGATGTCCGCCGGATCCTCCAGGCCGACGGAGATCCGGACCAGCCCCTCGCCGATGCCGGCCGCCGCCCTCAGTTCGTCGGTGATGGTGCCGTGGGTGGTGGTCGCCGGGTGCGTGATGGTGGACTTGGTATCGCCGAGGTTGCCGGTGATCGACAGCATGCGGGTGCTATCGATCACGCGCCAGGCCGCCTCCCGTCCGCCAGCCAGCTCGAAGGCAACGATCCCGCCAAAGCCACTCTGCTGCGCCGCCGCCAGCCGGTGGTGCGGATGGTCCGGCAGCCCCGCGTAGTAGACCCGCTCGACCCGCGGATGATCCCGCAGCCACTCGGCCACCTGCTGGGCATGGCTACTGTGGGCGCGCATGCGCAGCGAAAGCGTCTCCAGCCCCTTGAGAAACACCCAGGCATTGAAAGGACTCATGCACGGCCCGGCAGTGCGGATGAAACCGTGGATCTCTTCGCCCACCCGCTGGGCGTCGCCCACCACCGCGCCGCCGACACAGCGCCCCTGGCCATCCAGGTACTTGGTCGCCGAGTGGACCACCAGATCGGCCCCAAGCTCCAGGGGCCGCTGCAGGGCGGGGGTACAGAAGCAGTTGTCGATCGCCAGCAGGGCGTCGTGGGCGTGCGCGATCTCCGCCAGGCGGCGGATGTCAGCGACCTCGTTGAGCGGGTTGGAGGGCGTCTCGGCGAAGAGCAGACGCGTATTCGGCTGGATCGCCCCGGCCCAGGCCCCCTCGTCGCTCAACGGCACCCAGCTGACCTCGATCCCCCAGCGCGGCAGGTACTTGGTGAACAGCGACAGCGTGGTCCCGAACAGGGTCCGCGACGCGACCACGTGGTCCCCGGACTGCAGCAGGCCAAGGCACGTCGCCAGGACCGCGGACATGCCCGAGGCCGTCCCGACGCAGGCCTGACCGCCCTCCAGGGCCGCCAGGCGGTCGCAGAAGGTCCGCACCGTTGGATTGGTGAAACGCGAGTAGACGTTGCCCGGCTCCTCGCCGGAGAACCGGGCGGCCGCCTGAGCGGCGCTCTCAAAGGTGAAGCTCGAGGTCGGGTAGATGGGCTCCGACTGCTCCTGGCCATCGGTCCGCACCTGCCCGGCTCGCACCGCCCGGGAATCAAACCCGGAGAGCGGCTCGTCGTCAGGCCTGGTTGTGCACATCCACGATCTCCAAGTCCTGGTCGCTGCGCGCCTTTTCCCTGGCGGCATCGGCCCGCGCCTGGGACAGGCCACGCAGGTAGTCCTGGCTCACGCCACCGGTGACGTACTGACCATTGAAGCACGAGCTGTCGAACTGCCGGATCTGCGGATTGCCATCGGCCACGGCGGCCTCCAGGTCAGCGAGTTCCTGGTAGATCATTCGGTCGGCCCCGATGGCCTCGGTGATCTCGGCCTCGTCCCGATTGTGAGCGATGAGTTCCTCGGGGGCGGGCATATCGATGCCGTAGACATTGGGGTAACGCACCGGCGGCGCCGCAGAGGCCAGGTAGACCCGCCGCGCCCCGGACTCCCGGGCCAGCTGCACCAACTGCTGCGAGGTGGTGCCGCGGACGACCGAGTCATCCACCAGCAGGACGTTCTTGCCCTCGAACTCCAGCGGAATGGGGTTGAGCTTCTGACGTACTGACTTCTTGCGCGCCGCCTGCCCGGGCATGATGAACGTACGCCCCACGTAGCGGTTCTTGATGAAGCCCTCACGGGACTCCACACCCAGCTGATAGGCCAGCTGCATCGCCACCGTACGGCTGGTGTCCGGGATCGGGATGATCACATCGATATCGTGCTCGGGCCACTCGCGCCGGATCTTCGCGGCCAGCCGCTCACCCATGCGCAACCGCGCCTTGTGCACGGCCACCCCGTCGACGATGGAGTCGGGCCGGGAGAGGTAGACGTACTCGAACAGGCACGGCGCATGGACCGGATCCTCGGCACACTGCCGGGTGTGGAGCTCGCCAGCCATGTCGATGAAGATCGCCTCGCCCGGGGCTACCTCGCGCACCAGGCGGAAGCCGAGCATGTCCAGGGACACGCTCTCGGAGGCGATCAGGTACTCCCGCCCCTGCTCGGTATCGCGCTCGCCAAAGCACAGCGGGCGGATTCCAAAAGGATCCCGGAAGGCAAGGATACCGTAGCCGTTGATCATCGCCACGGCCGAGTAGGCCCCGTGGCAGCGTCGGTGGACCTGCTCGACGGCGCTGAACAGGTCGCCGGGCTCGAGTCGGTCGTGGGGCGAGACACTCAGCTCGTGGGCGAGGATATTGAGCAGGATCTCGGAGTCGGAATTGGTGTTGATATGGCGCCGGTCGGTGCGGAAGAGCTCCTGCTTGAGCTCCTCGGTATTGGTCAGATTGCCGTTGTGCGCCAGCGAGATGCCGTAGGGCGAATTGACATAGAAGGGCTGCGCCTCGGCGGAACTCTCGCAGCCGGCGGTGGGGTAGCGGACGTGGCCGATGCCGATATTGCCGGTCAGGCGCATCATGTGCCGGGTTCGAAAGACATCCCGGACCAGCCCGTTGCTCTTGCGCAGACTCAGCTGCCCCTGGTCATAGGTGATGATCCCGGCAGCGTCCTGACCCCGGTGCTGGAGCACGGTCAGCCCCTCGTAGAGGTCCTGGTTCACCGGCCCCTTGGCCACCATTCCGATTACGCCACACATGGATTGCTCCTACCTCTTGCTGGGCGCCGGCACGGCGGGCGGATTCACGGCCGCCGGCCGGCGCAGTATTCAGCCCAGTAATCCGGCAAGCCATCGAAGCCCTCCATTGCCTCGCCCTCAACAGGCGGCTGCCAATCAAAGTCTTCCAGCCAGGCGTCCAGGCCGGCTCGACAGATCCACGGCTTGATCCCCGGCAGCACGACGGACTCCTCCCAGGCCCGCTCCTGGGTCATCGGCGAGAACCCGAGCAGCAGCACCACCAGCGCCACCACCACCGCCCCGCGCGCAGCCCCGAACAGCACCCCTAGGAGCCGGTCGGTGCCGCCCAGACCGGTGCGCGTCACCAACGCCGACAGGGCGTTGTTGAGCAGCGCCCCGAGGATCAGTGTTCCCACGAAAAGCACCACGAAACCGGCACCCAGGCGGATCGTCGGCGATGCGATCCACTCCTCGAGCAGCAGCGCCACGGCCCCGGAGTAGCGCACCGCAACCCAGAAGGCGGCCACCCAGACCAGCACAGAGAGCACCTCGCGGACGAAACCGCGGATCAGGCTGATCCCCGCCGACAGGGCGATGACACCGAGAATGGCCAGGTCCAGCCAGTTCATCGCGTGACCACGTAGCCCTCGACCCCCGCCTCATCGACGGCGCGCTCGAGCAGCGCCTGCGCCTCGTCACGCTCCATGACCGGCCCGACACGGACGCGGTGGAAGCTTCCGTCCCCTTCGGCCGACTGGATATAGGCCGGTAGCCCCAGCTCGCGGATGCGATCGCGTTCGCGCTCGGCGTTGTCCGCCTCCCGGAAGCTGCCCACCTGGACGGAGTACGCCCCCTGGTCGCGGCTGACAATGGCGATACCGTCCACCTCGTCCACTACACCATTAACGTCGTCGTCTTCGCTCACGACGTCTTCGGCTTCGTCATCGGCGGCGGGCTCCCGCGCCTCGGGGTCGTCACGTCGGGTCTCGTCGTCGTCCCCGTCCCGCGGCGCCTCCGGCTCCTCGAACCCAACCGGCTCGTCGGTGCTGAAGTCCTCCGGCTCGTCCTCCAGGCCCTCGGGCGGCTGCTCGGCGAGTTCCTCCGGCTCCGGCTGCTCGTCGGGCCGCGGCGGCACCTCCACGGGGACGTCCACATCCTCGGCATCGTCGGAACCAGAGAAGATCATCGGCAGGAAGATCACGGCCAGGGCGACCAGGACCGCGGCGCCAACCAGCTGTCTTTTCGTGCTTGGATCCATCGCCTACCCCCAGCCTTTCTGCGCTTGTACGGCGGCCACAGTACGGAAGGAACCGAACACCACCACCCGGTCACCGGGGCGGGCCTGTTCTTCCAGTACGGCCAGGGTGGCCGCCACGTCGTCGCCGCAGTGGACCACCGGTTCCCCGGCTGCGGCAAGCTCACGGGCCAATTCATCGGCGTGACGCATATCCGGCTCGTCGAGCTGCGGCAGGTACCAGGCATCGATCCGGCCGCTCAGCGCATCAATCAGCGCGCCGGCGTCCTTGCGCGACGCCACGGCGAATACAGCCCGCGTCCACCCGGACGCCGCCCCGTCGTCGAGCACCCGGGCGAGTTCTTCCGCCCCATCGGCATTATGCGCGACATCCAACAGCCACTCCAGTGACCCGGTCCCGATCCGCTCCAGCCGTCCGGGGACGCGGATCCGGCCGAGGATGCGGGCAACGGCTTCCGGATCCGCACCGGTGCCCTCCGGCAGCTGAACCAGAGCGGCCAGGGCGGTGGCCACGTTACCGCGCGCCGCCCGCCCGGAGACCCCGGGCGCCGGCAGGCCGCACCAGTGGTGTCCGGCGCAGCGCCACCACCAGAGCCCGTCGTCCCCCTCCCCCCAGGTGAAGGCGTCCCCGGCCTCCACCAGTCCGGCACCGACCTCCAGGGCGATCCGACGCAGCGCCGCCGGCGCATCCGGCTGACCGATCACCGCCGGCCGGCCGGAGCGAAAGATGCCGGCCTTCTCCGCGGCGATCACCTCGAGGTCGTCACCCAGGAACTCGGCATGATCGCGGGCGATGCGGGTCACCACGGCGATATCGGCATCCACCGTGTTCACTGCGTCCAGCCGGCCGCCCAGGCCCACCTCTAGGATCCAGACCGCCGCGCCACTGCGCCCGAAGAGGTCGAAGGCTGCGAGGGTGGTGTGCTCGAAGTAGGTCAGGCTTACGCCCGCCTCGCTCCGGGCCTGCTCGACCCGACCCAGCGCCTCGATCAACGCGGCATCGCTGACCTCCGCGCCATCGATGCGCATGCGCTCGTTGAAGCGCTGGAAATGCGGCGAGGTGTAGAGTGCCGTGGCCACGCCAAGACCGTTCAGCACACCCTCGAGGGTCCGCGCCACGCTCCCCTTGCCGTTGGTCCCGCCGACGGTGATCACCCGCGCGGTGGGATCGAGGACACCAAGGCGCCGACCCACCGCGGCCACCCGCTCAAGGCCCAGGTCGATGGCCGTCGGGTGGGCCGCTTCCAGGCGTGCCAGCCAGCCATCGAGATCCGCCGGGGCTGCCGGCTGCGCCGTGCGGGCGTCGTTCATGCGTTGCGTGTGCCGCCCCCGTCCTCACCGGCGTCGGCCGGACCGTCACCCGCCTCGCCGGAGCCGTCTCCCTCGCTCGGCTCGCCGGCCTCGGTGCCCTGCGCCTCGGCAGCCGTCGGCTCGGACTCCACCGCCGGAGCGGGCGCCACCGAGACATCGCCGCCGAGCTTGCCCATCAGCGAGGCGATCTCGTCGCGCATCTCGCGCCGGTCGACGATCATGTCGATGGCGCCGTGCTCGAGCAGGAACTCGGCCCGCTGAAACCCCTCGGGCAGGGTCTCGCGCACGGTCTGCTCGATCACCCGGGGACCGGCGAAGCCGATCAACGCCCCAGGCTCGGCGATGATGACATCGCCCAGCGTGGCCAGGCTGGCCGAGACACCGCCCATGGTCGGATCGGTGAGCACGGAGATATACGGCACCCGGGCCTCGTTGAGCCGCGAAATGGCCGCCGAGGTCTTGGCCATCTGCATCAGCGAGAACAGCGCCTCCTGCATGCGCGCCCCGCCCGAGGCCGAGAAACAGACCAGCGGGATGTCGTGGGCCCGGGCCTCCTCGGCGGCACGGCAGAAGCGCTCACCAACGATGGTGCCCATGGACCCGCCCATGAACCCGAACTCGAACGCGCAGACGACGACGGGCCGCTGATGGACCGCACCGCGCATAGCCACCAGGGCGTCGTTCTCGCCGGTAGCCTTTTGGGCCTGGGTCAGCCGATCCCGGTAGCGCTTGCTGTCGCGAAAACGCAGGAAGTCCGAGGGCTGCAGTTCGGCGCCGATCTCCACGGCCTCGCAGGACTCGTCCAGGAACAGCCGCAGGCGCTGCCGCGCCGAGATCCGCATGTGTGCATCGCACTTCGGGCAGACCTCGAGGTTGCGCTCCAGATCCGGGCGGTAAAGGATGCCCTGACACGACTCGCACTTGGTCCACAGCCCCTCGGGGACGCTGCGGCTGCGCGGTCCGGCCTCAGTCCGGATGCGCCGCGGCATGAGTTTCTGAAACCAGCTCACGAATCACCCCCCGTCGTCGTCTCGTCCATCGCCCGGCGCAGGGCGCGGACGGCATCGCGCAGGCGCTCGGGCAGATCCGCCGCCGCGCCGTGTTCGCCGATCATGCGCACCAGCGCGCTGCCGACGATCACACCGTCGGCGCAGGGCGCCAGCGCCGCAGCGCTCTGCGGGTCGCGCACCCCGAACCCGACGGCCACCGGCAGATCAGTGACGCGGCGGATACCGGTGACCTGCTGCTCCACCAACCCGGCATCCAGGTCCGCCGCACCGGTGACCCCCTTGAGGGCGACCGCGTAGACGAACCCGCCGGCCACCGAGCAGACCCGCTCGAGGCGGGCGGCGCTGGTGTTGGGCGCCACTAGGTAGATGAGATCGAGGCCGTGGGCCTGCGCCTCGTCGGCCAGCTCTTCGGCCTCCTCCGGGGGCAGATCAACCGTCAGCAGCCCATCGACACCGGCGGCGGCGGCATCGCGCGCAAAGGCGCCGTAGCCGGCAGCCTCGAGGATATTGGCGTAACCCATGAAGACCACCGGCGTATCCGGATCGTCCTCGCGGAAACGGCGCACGACCTCGAACAGCCGCGCCGGCGTCGTCCCCGCCGCCAGTGCCCGGGCGCAGGCGGCCTGGATCACAGGGCCGTCGGCCATCGGATCGGAAAACGGGACGCCAACCTCGATGATGTCGGCGCCGCCGGCCACCAGGGCGTGCATCAGGCGCACGGTGTCGTCGGGCGACGGATCACCACCGGTGATGTACGGGATCAGGGCCGTTCGCCCGGCGGAGCGGCAAGTGCGGAAACGTTCAGCGATGCGGCTCACAGTTCGATGCCCTCCTGCGCCGCGACAGTGGCGATGTCCTTGTCACCCCGTCCGGAGAGATTGACCACCAGGGTGGCGTCCGGCCCGAGTTCCGCGGCCAGGCTTTCGGCGTAGGCGACCGCATGGGCGGTCTCCAGCGCCGGCAGGATGCCCTCGGTTCGGCTGAGCCGGTGGAACGCCGCGAGCGCCTCGGCATCGGTGACCGCGACGTACTCGGCGCGCCCGGTATCCTTCAGCCAGGCGTGCTCGGGGCCGACGCCGGGGTAGTCGAGGCCGGCCGAGATGGAGTGGGTGCCGATGATCTGCCCCTCGTCGGACTCCATCAGGTAGCTGCGCGCGCCGTGCAGCACCCCGGGCCGTCCGGCATTGAGCGGAGCGGCATGCCGACCGCTGGCCACGCCTTCGCCACCGGCCTCGACACCCACCAGCCGGACAGCGGCGTCGTCGAGGAACGGGTGAAAGATGCCCAGGGCATTGGAGCCGCCGCCGACGCACGCCACCACGGCATCGGGCAGACGGCCCTCGCGCTCCAGCATCTGCGCCCGGGTCTCGACGCCGATGACCCGCTGGAGATCACGCACCAGGGTCGGATAGGGGTGGGGGCCGGCGACGGTGCCGATGATGTAGAAGGTGTTGTCGACGTTCGCCACCCAGTCGCGCATCGCCTCGTTCATGGCGTCCTTGAGGGTGCGCGTACCGGCATCCACGGCGCGGACCTCCGCACCAAGCAGGCGCATCCGATAGACGTTGGCGGCCTGGCGCTGCACATCGTCGGCTCCCATGTAGACGACGCACTCCAGGCCCATTCGCGCGGCCACCGTCGCCGTGGCCACGCCGTGCTGGCCGGCCCCGGTCTCGGCAATGATCCGGGTCTTGCCCATGCGTGCGGCCAGCACCGCCTGGCCGACGGTGTTGTTGACCTTGTGCGCGCCGGTATGGGCCAGGTCCTCACGCTTGAAATAGATGCGCGCCCCGCCGGCGCTGGCGGTCAGCCGCTCGGCCAAATACAGCGGAGTCGGTCGGCCGACGAAATCGCGCAGCTCGCGGTCGAGTTCATCCTGAAAGGCCGGATCGCGACGCGCTTCCGCGTACGCCTCGGCCAGCTCCTCAAGCGGCCCCACCAGGGTCTCGGAGACGAACCGTCCCCCGAAACGGCCAAAGTGCCCGTCGTGCTCCCCGGCGGGATCGCCGCCGTACTGCTCAGGTCTCGTCGCCACGTTCCACCTCCGCGAGAAACCGGGCTATGCGCTCCCGGTCCTTGATCCCCGGCTCCGACTCGACGCCGCTGCTGACATCCACGGCGAAGGGGCGCACATTGCGCACCACCCCCGCCACATTCTCGGCGTTCAGGCCGCCGGCCACCGTAAGCCCCCGCACGCCGCCCGGGATCGTGTCGTGATCAAAGGACTCGCCCCGGCCACCCCGTTCGCCCAGGCGGTGGCTGTCGAACAGGAACCCGCTGGCATCGGGATAGGCCGCCACATAATCCTGAGGATCCACCCCGCCGCCCATGGGCACCGCCTTGACGTAACGGCGCTCGTAGAAGCGGCAGAGCTCAGGCGCCTCATCGCCGTGGAACTGCAGGGTATCAAGGTGCAGCCCCTCGAGCGCCACTTCCACCTGCCCCGGCTTGGGATCGACAAACAGGCCGACCACGGAGACAAAGGCCGGGACCGCGGCCACAATGGCGCGGGCCTCTTTCATATCCACCGCACGCGGGCTGGCATCGCAGAAGACCAGGCCGATGGCATCGGCCCCCAACTCCACGGCGGTCGCGGCATCTTCAGGGCGGGTGATTCCGCAGATCTTGACGCGCGTGCGCACGCTCGGCGTCCCCCTTCGGCGGCTCCAAGGAAAGCGCAAATGTTACCGCGTGGGCCGGCTTTACGCCAAAAACGGCCAGTGCCCTTCGGCGGGGAGTCCGTAATGCGGCGGGTAGACCACCCGGGTCAGGTAGAGCCCGGACGCCGGCGCCGTGATCCCGCTGCGGGTCCGGTCGCCCGCGGCCAGCAGATCGGCGGGCCAGTGCTCAGCCTGCTCGCCGGTTCCGACGGCCATCAGCGTCCCGGCGATGTTGCGCACCATGTGGTGCACGAAGGCGTTGGCCTCGATGTCGATGAACAGAAGCTCACCGTGGCGGTGCACATCGATCCGGTACACCTCGCGAACGGCGTGGGGTGCCTGGCAGGCGACGGCACGGAAGGCCGAGAAGTCTTGCTCACCGACCAGGGCCTGGGCGGCCCGGTGCATACGCCTCGCATCGAGCTCGCGGTGGGTCCACGCCACCCGGTGGCGCAACAGCGCCGGGCGGGCGCGGCGGCTCAGGAAGACGTAGCGGTAGCCACGGCGCTGGGCGCGGTAGCGGGCGTGGAAATCGGCGTCGACGGCGTGGGCCGAGCGCACGCTGACCGTCTCGGGCAGTTGCGCGTTGGTCCCTAGCACCCAGGCGTGCAACGGACGCGACGCCGTCGTATCGAAATGAACCACCTGCGCGGCGGCGTGCACCCCGGCATCGGTTCGCCCGGCGCAGACCACGGTCACAGGGTGATCCGCGATCCGCGACACCGCCCGCTCGAGGGCCTGCTGCACCGAGGGGGCGTGGTCCTGGCGCTGCCAGCCGCTGAAATTGGTGCCGTCATACTCCAGCACCAGCGCGATGCGTTGCTCGGTACACGCTCCCGCCAAGGCCGCCCCGCCTACTCGCCGCCGAGCTCAGCCAGGACCTGCCGGGCGCTCTCGCGCTGCGACTCGGTCCCCTCCTCCAGGACCTCCTCGAGCAGGCTGCGGGCCCCCGGCTCATCCCCCAGGTCGATGTAGGCCCGGGCCAGGTCGAGCTTGGTGTCGGCCTCATCCCCCTCACCGACCCCCAGGGACGGCTCCGGCTCAGCCTCCGGCTCGGCACCCTCGTCCGCCTGCAGGCCGAGCCCCTCCTCGGCGCCCTCGTCTTCCTCCTCGCTGAACAGGCTGTCGAGGTCCATTTCGTCGAGTTCATCGCCGCTGGCATCCGCACCGCCGAAGAGCTCATCGGCGACGTCCTGCGCGCCGGCACTCGATTCCGGCTCGCGGGCCATGGCCGGCTCAGGCTCCTCGGCGGGCTCGGCAGCTGCCGGCCCCCCGGCGGCCCCGGGCTCCGCCGGCTGCGGCTGCTCGTCAAAAGCCGCATCAAGACGGCGATCGAAGTCATCCTCGCCCTCGCCTTCGCCCGGCGCCTGCTTGCCGACTCCTTCGCCCTCGTCAGCGTCCAGACCCAGATCCAGGTCTTCCAGATCCGGCTTGGTATCCAGACCCTCCTCGACCTCGGGCGCCGGACTCTCCGGCGTACCGCCATCGGCTGCCGCCCCCCCAGGCGCCTGCGCTTCGCCCTCCGCCTCGTCGGCGTGCGCCTGGCTTGCTGCCGCGGCATCGGCGAACAGCGGACTATCCGGCACGAAGGCCACACCCAGTGCCACCGCTGCCTGCCAGGTCGGGTCGGCGTCGCTGCGGGTCCGGTCGTAGAGGTCCTGGGCCTGGCTGAGGAACGCCTCCCGATCGCCGAGACGGGAGTGCACCTCGAGCAACCGCAGGCGCAGATCGGTGCGTGCCGGTTCGCGGTGAATGCCGCGCTCGAGCACGTCCCGGGCCCGGCGCAGGTCGTCGTCCGCCAGGTACTCGTCGGCGAGTTCGAGGGCGTCGCGGCGTGCCCCGCTGTCGAAATCGAAATCGAGGTCGCCGCGATCGAGGCGCAGCCCCTCCCGGCTATCAGGCTCCGCCGAACGGCGCCGCCGGCGCAGCAACAGGCCGGCGACCACAGCGAGCGCCAGCAGGGTTCCTCCGGTGGCGATCAGCATCTGCCGCCGTGCCTCCTCGTCACGCCAGAGGTCGGCAGCGGTGACGTCGCCGTCGCCGGAGAGCCACTGCGCCCAGCCGACCTCATCTTCCGTCTCTTCCTCGCGCTCCGGCGCCTCCGGCTCAACCTCGACGGGCGCTGGCTCCGGCTCGTCCAGGGGGTCGAGGGGCTCGTCCACCTCGGGCAGCGGGACGATCGGCGTCGGCTCGGCATCCGGCGGCGGCAGCACCCCTTCCATGTCCAGGTCCACCAGCCGCTCGAGCGCCGCCACCCGCTCGCTCAGATCCTCAACCTGCGCCCGGAGGCTGTCACGTTCCGAACGCAGGCTCGCCCGCTCCTCCCGCAGGGCCGCCAGTGCCCCCTGCAACCGGCGTACGTTGGCCTCAGAGGCCTCCAGCTCGGTATCAAGCAGCGAGAGCACCTCTTCGGTGCCTTCCTCATCGCCCAGGGCCAGGATGCGCAGACGGGCCTCCTCGGCTGTCGGCGCCTCTTCCTCCCCAACGGGCGCGTCGGGGTCCGCCAGGTCAGGGATAGGCACCGACTCGTCGAGCTCCTCCACCGCTGCGCGTCGCTCGGCTGGCGGCACCCAGCTGGCCAGGTGCTCCTCGTAGATCGCCTGGGCCTCGCCGGCAGAAAGCTGCTCGATCTGCTCGCGGCTGGGCAGCTTCAGCCACCACCCACTGAGCAGGTCGTTGACGTTGTCGTCAGAGAAGGCGCGGGGATTGAGCCGCTGGATGGCCAGCATGGTCTGCGCGACCGTCACCGAGTCATCGGGGCGGTGCTCCGACGCGATCCGCCACAGGGTATCCCCCTCCTCCACCGGCCCATAGGCGGTGGATCGGCGCTCGCGCTCACCGTCGCGGGTCACCTCCTCAAACGGCTCGCCCTCGCGGGCCAGTGGCTGCCCCTGTGCCGGGGCATCGTCGTCGGCGGTGGTCGGCCGCTCGAGGAGCAGGGTGTACTCGCGGACCAGGTCGCCCTCGGGCCAGCTGACCTGGACCAGGAAATCAAGCAGGGGCTCATCGATGGGCTGCTGGCTGGTGACGGCGATGTACGGGGCATCCTCGCCCGACTCGATCAGCTCGAAGTCGAGCAGCGACAGCTCGGGCGCACGCTCGATCCCGGCGCGATCGAAGATCCGCCCCGGGGCCAGGCCGACATCGAGCCGCGCCAACTCGTCGGAACCGAGATCCCGCACAGGGATGCGCGCCGAAACCGGCTCGCCGGCCTCGGAGCGGCCCTCGATGGTACCGAGGCTGACCTCCACCGCGGCCGCCACCGAGACCAGTGACAGACCTGCCAGGCCGGCGAGGCCGTGAATCGCCTTGCGCACGGGCTCGCCCCTCCGTCCGCCGTCAGATGTATTCGCCAATCAGCAGCTCCGCGATCTGCACGCTGTTCAGCGCTGCTCCCTTGCGGACGTTATCGGCCACCACCCACAGATCGAGACCCCGCTCGTGGCTGATGTCCTCGCGGATGCGTCCGACGTAGACTGGATCGCGCCCCGCGGCCTCGGTCAGTGCCGTCGGATAGCCGCCACCGGCGCGCTCGTCCAAGACCTCGATGCCCGGAGCGCCGGAGAGCACCTGCCGGGCACGCTCGGCGGTGATGCGCTCGCGGGTCTCGATGTGCACAGCCTCGGAGTGGCCGTAGACCACCGGCACCCGCACCGTGGTCGGGTTCACCCGCACGGAGGAGTCCTCGAAGATCTTGATGGTCTCCCAGACCATCTTCATCTCCTCCTTGGTGTAGCCGTTGTCCTGGAAGTCGTCGATGTGCGGCAGGCAGTTGAAGGCGATCGGCTTGGGATACTCGGCACACTGCGGCTCGGCGCCGTCGAGGATCGCCCGACTCTGGGTGTGGAGTTCGTCGATGGCCGGCTTGCCACTGCCGGAGACCGCCTGGTAGGTGGCCACGTTGATCCGCTCGATGCCCACGGCGTCATGGATCGGCTTGAGCGCCACCAGCATCTGGATGGTGGAACAGTTGGGGTTGGCGATGATCCCCCGCTTCTTGTAGCCAGCCACCGCGTGAGGGTTCACCTCGGGGATGATCAGCGGGATATCGTCGTCATAGCGGAAGTGGGAGGTGTTGTCGATGACCACCGCACCGGCCTCCGCCGCCCGCGGCGCATGCTCGGCGGAGATGGAGCCCCCGGCGGAGAAGAGCGCGATCTGCACCTGCGAGAAATCGAACTCGGCCAGATCCTGGATCACCAGCTCCTGCCCGGCAAAGGTCACCGTGTTCCCCGCCGAGCGCGCGCTGGCCAGCGGGTAGATCCTGCGCGCGGGGAAGCCGCGCTCGGCCAGGATGGAGAGCATCACCTCTCCCACGGCGCCGGTGGCACCAACGACGGCGACGTCGTACTGCTTGCTCATGGATCCTTAGCCCCTGTCTGGACGTTTTCCTGTCCGGAGTCTAACGCCTCGCGGCAGCGCGGGGCCAGCGCGACCCGCCGCCTCGGGCCGCCCCAGCAATCCGCGGACTGGCACGCCGGCAGGTACCTGCTAGATTGTCTGCAGTTCCCCCCAACCCGTGAAACCAAGGAGCGGCACCCATGCACAGAGGCATTCTCTATACGGCCGCCAGTGGCCTGGTCGCCGGTGGTTTGATCGGCGGGCAGGCGTTTGCGCAGCTGCCGGCCCAGGACTTCAGCTACGACTACGCCGAGGGCGGCGTTGTCTTTACTGAGCTGGACGACGCGGATCAGGACCTTGTCGGCCCGCGGCTGATCGGCTCGCTGAGCCTGACCGACGACATCTTCCTGCGCGGCGAGGCCAGCTACCTCACCGACGACATCGACATCACCACGCTCTCGCTGGGCCCGGGCTACCGCCTGGCCGTCACGCCGGGCATCGACCTCTACGGCGTCGCCGCCCTGGTCTACCGTGATGTCGACTTCGATGTCGGTGGCAGTGAGAGCGAGACCGGCTACGAGCTGACTGCCGGCATCCGCCACGGCTGCATGTTCCTCGACGGCCTGCAGTACGCCTGGGAGATCCGCTACCTGAACGTGGACACCGATGACTTCGACGACGACGGCATCGTCAACTTGGCGGCCAAGTTCACCTACGCGCTGACCCCGCAGTGGGACGCCGTGGGCGATCTGCAGATCAACGACGCCGGCGACGAGAACGACCTGGGCCTGGCCCTCGGGGCCCGCTTCAACTTCTAACGCCTCCCCGGGACGCGCGGAGGCACCCACGCAAAGGGGCCGCACCTTGTCGGGTGCGGCCCCTCTGTCGCGGATGGTCGCTGCGGGCTGTAGCTGGAGCTACAGCCGCTGCGCCACCGCCTCGCCCATTTCGCGCGTGCCCACCGGCCGCGTGCCGCCCTGCAGGTCCGGGGTGCGCAGCCCTTCCTCGAGCACCGCCCCCACGGCGGCCTCGACCCGGTCGGCAGCCTCGCCGGCACCCAGGCTATAGCGCAGCATCATCGCCACCGACAGGATCGTGGCCAGCGGATTGGCCTTGTCCTGCCCGGCGATGTCCGGCGCTGAGCCGTGCACCGGCTCGTAGAGCCCCTTGCCGTGCTCATCCAGCGAGGCCGAGGGCAGCATGCCGATGGAGCCGGTCAACTGGGCGGCGCAGTCCGAGAGGATGTCGCCGAAGAGGTTGCCGGTGACCACCACGTCGAACTGCTTCGGCGCGCGCACCAGCTGCATCGCGGCGTTGTCTACATACATATGGGAGAGCTCCACCGCCGGATAGTCAGCGGCCACCCGCTCGGCGACCTCCCGCCAGAGCTCCGAGCTCTCCAACACGTTCGCCTTGTCCACCGAGCAGACCCGCCCCTGGCGCTGCTGCGCCGCCTCGAAGGCCAGGCGCATGATCCGCTCGATCTCCGACTCGCTGTAGACCTCGGTGTTGTACCCCTGGCGCTCGCCGTTCTCCAGCGTGCGGATCCCCCGGGGCTGGCCGAAGTAGATGCCGCCGGTGAGCTCGCGGACGATGAGGATGTCCAGCCCCGCCACGACCTCCTCGCGCAGCGCCGAGGCCCCGGCCAGCTGCGGGTAGAGGATGGCCGGGCGCAGATTGCCGAACAGCCCCAGCTCCGAGCGGATCGCCAGCAGACCACGCTCCGGGCGCACCTCCCGGGGCAGCGCGTCGTACTGCGGGCCGCCGACCGCGCCGAGCAGCACCGCGTCGGCCGCCCGCGCCAGGCGCAGGGTCTCCTCGGGCAGGGGCTGCCCCGCCGCGTCGTAGCCGGCGCCGCCGATGGGCGCCGTCTCCATCTCGCAGCCAAGCCCGTGGCGCTCGTTCAGGGCCTCCAGCACGCGCCGGGCCTCCGCGGTGATCTCGGGGCCGATACCGTCGCCGGGAAGCAGCAGGATCTTGTGGGACATAGGTTCTATTCAGGTTCCAGGTTCAGGGTTCGGGGAAGAGCCAGGGGGCTTCCTGCTTGCGCCGCTGCTCGTAGGCCTGGATCGCCTCGCTCTGCTCCTCCAGGGTGACGCCGATCTCATCGAGCCCCTCGAGCAGCATGCGCTTGCGGAACGGATCCACCTCGAAGCCGAAGCGCTCGCCATCCGGGGTCAGGACCTGCTGCTCGAAAAGATCGATGGTCAGCTGGTACCCCTCGGTGGCGTAAACCGCCTGGAAGAGCCGGTCCACCACCCCCTCCTCCAGCACCACCGGCAGCAGGCCGTTCTTGAAGCAGTTGCTGTAGAAGATATCGGCGAAGCTTGGCGCCACAATCGCCCGGAAGCCGTAGTCCTTGAGCGCCCAGGGGGCGTGTTCCCGGGATGAGCCGCAGCCGAAGTTGTCCCGGGTGAGCAGCACGCTGGCCCCCTGATAACGCTCCTGGTTGAGGACGAAATCGGGGTTGCGCGGCCGGTTCGCACAGTCCATCCCCGGCTCGCCGCGGTCGAGGTACCGCCACTCGTCAAAGAGGTACGGACCGAACCCGGTGCGCTTGACCGACTTGAGGAACTGCTTGGGGATGATGGCGTCCGTGTCCACGTTGGAGCGATCCAACGGCGCCACCAGACCGGTGTGTCGAGTGAAAGGTTCCATGGGCGTTTCCAGTCGTTGGATGAAGGGCCGGAGACGTGTCAGCGACTACTCTCGGATATCCACGAAGTGGCCGTGAATGGCTGCGGCGGCGACCATCGCCGGGCTGGCCAGATGGGTGCGTCCCCCCTGTCCCTGCCGGCCCTCGAAATTGCGGTTCGAGGTGGAGGCACAGCGCTCGCCGGGCTCCAGGCGATCAGGATTCATGCCCAGGCACATGGAGCACCCCGGCTCCCGCCATTCGAAACCGGCCTCGAGGAAGACCCGGTCCAGCCCCTCGGCCTCGGCCTGCTGCTTGACCACCCCGGAGCCCGGCACCACCAGGGCCTGGCGAATGTTCTCCGCCACCCGGCGGCCACGGACCACCTCGGCGGCTTCGCGCAGATCCTCGATCCGGGCGTTGGTGCAGGAACCGATGAAGATCTTGTCCATGGGGATGTCAGTCAGGGCGATCCCCGGCTCCAGGCCCATGTACTCCAGTGCCCGGGTCATTGCCCGGGCACGGACCGCATCGGACTCCTCGGCCGGGTCGGGCACGTGCCGGTTCACCGAGGCGACCATCTCCGGCGAGGTCCCCCAGGTCACCTGGGGCTCGATCTCGTCGGCGTGCATCTCCACCACCCGGTCGAACTCGGCGTCCGGATCCGAGACCAGGTTGCGCCAGCTGGCCACGGCCTGCTCCCACCGCTCGCCCTCCGGGGCGTTGGGCCGGCCACGGACGTAATCGATGGTGGTGTCGTCCACGGCCACCATGCCGGTGCGTGCCCCGGCCTCGATGGACATGTTGCAGATGGTCATCCGCCCCTCCATGGAGAGGTTGCGGATGGCTTCACCGCCGTACTCCAGGGCGTAGCCGGTGCCGCCGGCAGTGCCGATACGACCGATGATCGCCAGGATGATGTCCTTGGCCGTGACCCCGCGCCCCAGCTGCCCGTCGATGCGGATGAGCATGGTCCGGGCCTTTTTCTGGACCAGGGTCTGAGTGGCCAGAACGTGCTCCACCTCGCTGGTCCCCACGCCGAAGGCCAGGGCACCGAGCGCCCCATGGGTGGAGGTGTGGGAGTCGCCACAGACCAGCGTCATGCCCGGCAGGGTGGTGCCCTGCTCGGGACCGACGACGTGGACAATCCCCTGACGCGGGTCGTGGATGCCGAACTCGGTGACCCGGAAGTCGGCACAGTTGCGGTCCAGCGTCTCGATCTGAACACGCGAGACCGGATCCTCCACCGGCTGGCTGCGATCGGTGGTGGGAACATTGTGATCGGTCACGGCAAGATTGGACGCCACGCTCCAGGGCTGGCGCCCGGCCAGGCGGAGACCCTCAAACGCCTGCGGCGAGGTCACCTCGTGCAGGAGCTGACGATCGATGTAGAGCAGCGCCGAGCCGTCGTCGTACTCGGTGACCACATGGCTATCCCAGAGCTTGTCGTAGAGGGTCTTCCCGGTCATTGGCCTGTTCTATCAATTGACTTCAAAACATTCACCGTACAATTATATCGGACCGACCCCCTTCGGGGGAAATGCCTCCCCTCAGGCCCGCTGCCCGCGCAGGCTCCAAGCCGCCAGGATCGCCGCCAGGAAAGCCACCGCGCTGGCGGCCAGGAAGGTCTGCCCACCGAAGACATCCCAGGCCATGCCCGAGAGCAGCGACCCCAGCGCGACGCCGGCGCCGAAGGTCAGGCTGGAGTAGAGCGCCTGCCCGCGCCCCTGCGCGGCGCCGGTGAAAAAACGGTTGACCACGTCAATGGCCACCGCGTGGTAGATCCCAAAGCTGGCGGCGTGGAAGGTCTGACTCAGGGCCACCAGCCAGGCCGAGTCCACCCAGGCGGCGACCATCAGCCACCGCAGCCCGCCCAGCGTCAGCGCCAGTGTCAGCAAAGTGCGGGCCCCGAAACGGGGTAGTAGCCGATGCATGACCAGGAAGATGACGATCTCGGCCACCACGCCCCAGGCCCATAGGGCCCCGATCAGCCCGCCGCTGTAGCCGTGGTCCTCCAGGTAGATGCTGAAAAAACCGTAGAACGGCCCGTGGCCCATCTGGTTGAGGAAACAGGCCAGAAAGAACCCGATCACCGCCGGCCGGCGCAGGGTCTCCCAGAAACCGTCACCATCGGCACGGCGCATGGCGCGCCCCGCCTCCGGCGCGATCAGGCTGGAGATGGCCAGCCCGCCGAAGATCAGCAGCACCACGTAGGGCAGCGCGTCGAACCCGGCCCGGTCGAGCATCTCCCCGATGCCCATCACCGACAGGATGAACCCCACCGAGCCCCAAAGCCGGATACGCCCGTATCGGTGCTCCTGCCCACGCAGGTGGTTGAAGGTATTGGCCTCGTACTGGGGCAGCGCGGCGTTCCAGAAAAAGCCGAACAGGGCCATCACCAGGGCCACCGCCCCGTAGGTCTCGGCGATGAGGATGGCGGAGAAGGCCAGGAAAGCCACCACCGAGGCGGCACGCACCACAGCCATGCGCCGGTCGAGCCGATCGGCCAGAGCCCCCCAGACGTTGGGCGCGATGATCTTGGTGGCGTGCAGGATGGCCAGCAGCTGACCGATCTCCGCCGAAGAGAACCCCTCGGCGCGCAGATACGGCCCCCAGTAGGGCATCAGCGCCCCGAGGGCGGCGAAGAAGAACAGGTAGAAGCCGGAGAGCCGCCAGTAAGGCAGCGGCGTCTGCGCCCCGCCCGGAGCCCCGACGCTCAACGGGTCACTCCCGGTCGCGGGCGGGCAGCACCGGGGTCCCGGACTCGACGTCGGCGTTCTGTGCCCGATGCCGCAGCCAGTGATCCATCACTACCAGCGCCGCCATGGCCTCGGCAATGGGCACGGCACGGATCCCGACGCAGGGATCGTGGCGTCCTTTGGTCACCACCGAGACCGGCTGGCCGTGGACGTCCACCGAGCGTCCCGGAATGAGCATGCTCGAGGTGGGCTTGAGCGCAGCCCGCACCACCAGATCCTGCCCGCTGGAGATACCACCGAGCACTCCGCCGGACTGGTTGCCGGCGAACCCGTCCGGAGTCAGTTCATCGCGATGGGCGCTACCCCGCTGCCCGGCGGCGGCCATACCCGCGCCGACCTCCACCCCCTTGACGGCGTTAATGGACATCAGCGCCTTGGCCAGATCGGCATCGAGCCGGTCGAAGACCGGCTCGCCGAGCCCCGGCGGCATATGGCGGACCTCGACCTCCACCGCCGCACCCACCGAGTCGCCGGCCTTGCGAACCTCGTGGATCAGCGCCTCGAGCTCCGGAATGCGCGCCGGATCAGCGCAGAAGAAATCGTTGCTGTCGACGGCGGACCAGTCTTCGGCCCCAAGTTCGATCTCGCCCATCTGCGCCAGCCGTCCACGGATTTCGATACCGAGACGCTGGGCGAGATAGCGGCGGGCGATGGCCCCGGCTGCCACCCGGACGGCCGTCTCCCGGGCCGAGGAGCGCCCGCCGCCACGATAGTCACGGATGCCGTACTTTTGCTGATAGGTGTAGTCGGCGTGCCCGGGCCGGAAGCGCTCGGCGATCTCCGAGTAATCCTTGGAGCGCTGATCGGTGTTTTCGATGAGCAGCCCGATGGACGTCCCGGTGGTCACCCCCTCGAAGACCCCGGAGAGGATCCGCACCTGATCGCTCTCGCGGCGCTGCGTGGTGTGCTTGGAGCGCCCGGGCCGGCGCCGGTCGAGTTCGACCTGCAGATCCGTCTCGGTAAGGGCGAGCCCCGGCGGGCAGCCATCCACGACGCCGCCAAGCGCCGGGCCGTGGCTCTCGCCGAAGGTCGTAACCGTGAACAGGGTGCCGAAGGTATTCCCAGACATAGGTCACCGATTGTAGCACTGCAGACCTGTGGGCGGGCCTGGTCGGGTGCGGGTCGCTGCGCGTATGCTTCGCATCATGCAGAGTCCCGCCCCCGCCAATCTGATCACTGGCTTCCTGGGCGTCGGCAAGACCACGGCCATCCGGCACCTGCTCGCCGAGGCCCGCCCTGCCAGCGAGCGCTGGGCCGTGCTCGTCAACGAATTCGGCGATGTCGGTGTCGACGCCACACGATTCGAGGACGACGCGGCCATCGAAGAACTGCCCGGCGGCTGCCTGTGCTGCACACTCGGGGCGCCCTTCCGGATCGCCCTGGCCCGCCTGCTGCGCCGCAGCCGTCCGTCCCGGCTGCTGATCGAGCCGACCGGACTCGGCCATCCGGCGCGCATCCTCGACCTGCTCCGTGAATTCGAGCAGCAGGGCGCGATCTCGCTGCGCGCCACGCTGACCCTGATCGACCCGCGCCAACTCGATGATCCGCGGGTCGCCGGGCACGACGCATTCCTGGATCAGGCGCAGCTGGCCGATGTGCTGGTTGCCCACAAGACCGACCTGTGCAGCGCCGGCGAGCGCGCAACCTTCCAGGCCTGGGCCCGATCGCTGTATCCACCCAAGCAGCGCATCGAGGAGGCCGCCCACGGCTGCATCGATCCGGCTTGGCTGGACGAGTCAGCTGGCCGTGCCGGCCCCGCAGGCAGCGCGGCAGCGCCTCACCACGCCGGGCACCACGACCACCACGCCGACCGTGCCGCCACCCCCGAACCGGGCCGCCCGGTGCGCGCCGAGCAGGCTGGCGGCGCCGCTGCGGCCTGCGGGTGGATCTTCCACCCCGACGACGCCTTCGACCGCCAGGCCCTGCTCCGGGCCCTTGAGACCCTTCGCGGCTCCCAGCGCGTCAAGGGCGTCGTGCGCACCGGCCGCGACTGGCTGCGCGTGGATGTCGACGCCGATGGGGTCCGGATGGAAGCCACCGCCTGGCGCGGCGAAAGCCGGCTGGAGATCATTGGCCCGGCCGACGGGATCAGCTGGGCCGCCACCGAGCAGGCCCTGCTGGCAGCCCGCCGGGACGCCGGCGAGTGACCGCCGGGGCACCGCCGCATCGCTCTGGCGGACGCTGCACGCAACCCCTATCCTGTTACGGGAACGCGACAACCAACCAGGAAGCAGGCGATGGCCGAGTCCCGGCAGCGGACACCCGCCAGCACCGATGAAGAACACGCCCTGGTCCTCTTCTCCGGGGGGCAGGACTCCACGGCCTGTCTTGCCTGGGCCCTGGAGCGTTTCAGCCGCGTCGAGACCATCGGCTTCGCCTACGGGCAGCGGCACGACGTGGAACTCTCGGCCCGCCGCGAGGTTCTTGACGGCCTGCGGGCCCTGCGCCCCGATTGGGCGGCGCGTCTGGGCGAGGACCGCGTTCTTGACGCCGGCGTGCTCGGCGAGATCAGCGACACGGCGCTGACCCGCGAGGCCGAAATCACCTACGACGCGCGCGGCCTGCCCAACACCTTCGTCCCCGGCCGCAACCTGCTCTTCTTCACCCTGGCGGCGGCCCTGGGCCACCGGCGGGGCATCCGCCACCTGGTAGCCGGCGTCTGCGAAACCGACTTCTCCGGCTACCCCGACTGCCGCGACGACACCGTCAAGTCCCTGCAGGTCACCCTGAACCTGGGCATGGCCGAACGACTGGTGCTGCATACCCCCCTGATGTGGCTGGACAAGGCCCAGACTTGGGCGCTGACCGAACGACTCGGCGGAACCGCCCTGGTGGACCTGATCGTGGAGGCAAGCCACACCTGCTACTACGGCGCGCGCGAGCAGCGCCACGAGTGGGGCTACGGCTGCGGCGAATGCCCGGCCTGCCGTTTGCGCGCCGAGGGCTGGCACCGTTACCGAGACAGCAGCGCGGCGCCGTGATCCCACCGCCCGCGCCGGAGAATCGTGCCCGAACCACAACCGAGGGAGAACACCGATGCGCATCGCTGTAGTCGGGGCTGGCGTGGTCGGAACCTCCGTGGCCTGGGAACTGACCGCCCGTGGCCACCAGATCGTGCTCATCGAGCGCTGCAGCGACGTGGCGCAGGAGACGAGCTACGCCAACGGCGCCCAGCTCCACGCCGGCCACGCCGCTCCATGGAACCCTCCGGGCGTACTCCGGGATGCCATTGCCTGGCTCGGCAAACCCGACTCCCCGCTGCGCATCAATCCCTTGCGCGTACTGCGCAATCCGAGCTGGTCGCTGCGCTTCCTGGCCAACGCCACCGCCCGGCGCTACCGCCGTCACGCCGACGCCAATGCGGTCCTGGCCCTCTACGGCCTACAGCAGGCACGGGCGTGGCGTGACGAGCTCGACCTCTCGTTCGCCGCTCGCGACAGCGGCATCCTGAAGCTCTTCGATGACCCGGACGCTCTGGAGCAGGGGTGCACCGAAGCGGCTGCCGTGGAAGCGCTGGGCATCCGGCACCAGGTATTGGGAGTGGACGAGACGCTCGCCCGCGAACCCGCGCTGAGTGATACCGCAGACCAGCTGGCTGGCGCCATCGAGTTCCCCGACGACGGCTGCGGCGACCCGCTGCAGTTCACCGCGGCCCTGGCACAGCGACTCACCGCCGAAGGCGCCGAACTGTGGCTCGACACTACGGCACGCAGGCTGCTCGGCGGCCCAGCGGGTGTGGAGGGCGTCGAGACCAGCCGCGGGATCATCGACGCGGACGCCGTAGTTGTCGCGGCGGGCAGTTACAGCCCGGCCCTGACCCGCAGCTTCGGTCTGCGCCTGCCCATCGAACCCGTCAAGGGGTATTCGGTGAGCATCCCGCTGCACGGGATAGAGGGCGCACCCGGGATGCCCATCATCGACGACGCCCGCAAGGTGGTCGTTACCCGACTGGGTGAGCAGCTGCGTATCGCCGGCAAGGCGGAGATCACCGGCTTCGATCTCAGGCTCGACGAGCGGCGCTGGCGAGCCGTCCGCGAGCAGGGTCTGAGCCGCTTCCCGCGCCTGGCCGAACAGCTGGCGGACGCCCCGAGCCAACCCTGGGCCGGCCTGCGCCCGATGACCTGCGACGGCCCCCCGATCCTGGGTCCGACCCCGATCTCCGGCCTGCACCTGGCCACGGGCGTCGGCCACCTGGGCTGGACGTTCGCCGCCGGCAGCGCGCGCCTGGTCGCCGACCAGCTGGAGGAGCGCACCTGCGACCTCGATCCCGCCCCGTACTGGCTCCAACGCTACGGATGAACAAAGGGACGGGTCTTGTTATACAAAGGCTGTACATCTAGGCTGGAGTCCCGAGAGTGAGCAAGGCTCACCACGAAGCCCCCGGTCCATGAAAGGAGTATCACGATGGAACACGTAGCCTTCGGTAGCGAGGACATCGAGAACACCCTCGCCAAGATGGACGACGGCCAGCTCGACGGCCTGGCCTTCGGCGCCATCCAGCTCGACGGCGACGGCAACATCCTTCAGTACAACGCCGCGGAGGGCGACATCACCGGCCGCGACCCGAAGCAGGTCATCGGCAAGAACTTCTTCAAGGACGTGGCCCCGTGCACTGACAGCCCGGAGTTCTACGGCAAGTTCAAGGAAGGGGTGGCCTCGGGCAACCTGAACACGATGTTCGAGTACACCTTCGATTACCAAATGACGCCCACGAAGGTGAAGGTGCACATGAAGAAGGCCCTCTCCGGCGACAGCTACTGGGTCTTCGTCAAGCGCGTCTAGACCAGACCCCGCTGCCCGTGCCCGTCCCGGGCGCGGGCAGCCGCGAAAGGACCGACCGATGCAAGGGCTGAATGCCGATGAAGTGCTGCGGTTGCTGCGCAGCCTGATCCCCGGCGAGCTGGCCACCGGCCGCGGTCAACGGGGCGACCCGCCCGAAGCGCAGGACCTGTGCGCCGATAGCCGCCTGGATGCCGAACCAATCCGGGCGGACTCCCTGGATCGACTCAATCTAGCCAGCGCGCTCAACCGCTTCTTCCGCCTGCATGAGACCGGTGTGGAGGACCGTCTGCTGGCCGTGCGCCGGATCGGCGACATGGCCGAACTCATCGCCGACGCCAGTCAGCACACCAGCGGCCTGACCTTCTCGACCTCGGGCAGCACGGGCACCCCGCAGCCGCACCACCACAGCTGGGCGGCGCTGACCCAGGAGGCCGAGGCACTGGCCAACGCCCTGGGCAGTCACCCGCGGGTGATCGCCTGGCTGCCCGTCCACCACCTCTACGGTTTCGTCTTCGGCGTCGCCCTGCCCCGCGCGCTGGGCAGCACCGTGATCGAGAGCCACGCCGCGCCCACCGCCCTGTTCCGCGAGCCGGCACCTGACGACCTGATTGCCACCGTCCCGGCACGCTGGCGTTACCTGTTCGATAGCAATCACCGCTTCCCCGGCGGCACGGGCATCAGCTCGACCGCCGCGCTGGAGACCGCCTGCCGCAACGGGCTGTTGCAGGCCGGCCTGGACGCGCTGCTGGAGGTCTACGGCGCCACCGAGGCCGGCGGGATCGGCCTGCGCTGGGCACCCTCGGAGGACTACCGCCTGCTGCCCCACTGGCAGCGCGACGCGGACGGCAACCTCCAGCGCACTCAACCCGATGGTGCAGCGGTGACCGTGGCCCCGCTCGATCGCCTCCAGTGGCGGGACGAGCGGGTCTTCCGACCCACCGGACGCATCGATGACATCATTCAGATCGGCGGTGTGAACGTCTCTCCGGGGCACGTCGCGCGGCGCCTCGAAAGCCACGAGGCCGTTGCCGCCTGCGCGGTCCGCAGCCACGGCGAAGGCAGTCGTCGGCGCCTGAAGGCGTTCATCGTTCCCGCGCGTTCCGACGCCGATCCTGAAACGCTGCGCCAGACGCTCGAGAACTGGATCTGGGAGCACCTACCGGCGGTCGAGCGACCCACGGATCTGCGTATCGGCACCGAGCTTCCGCGCAACGCCATGGGCAAACTGCAGGACTGGGACTGAACAGCATGGCTGCAGTGGATCTGGCCGGTGGCCTGAGCGCCGCCGATATCGAGGGTATCGGACACGGCAGCAGCTCAGCCACGGTCTTAGCGGCCGGCTGGGAACGCTTGCGTGCCGCTGAGGGCTACCTCCAGCGCCTCGTGGACGAACGCCGGCTGGTCTACGGTGTCACCACCGGCTACGGACCGCTGGCCACCAGCCGGATCGACCCCTCCGCCTCGCGCACCCTGCAGCGCAACCTGGTCTACCACCTGTGCAGCGGCGTCGGCGATCCGCTCTCCCGTTGCCACACCCGCGCCACGCTGGCCGCGCGCATTGCCAGTGTCACCCGCGGACACTCCGGGGTCACGCCGGCGGTTGTGGAGCGCCTGCTGGGGTGGCTGGAGCAGGACGTGATCCCGGAAGTGCCGGCCATCGGGACCGTCGGCGCCAGCGGCGACCTGACCCCGCTGGCCCACGTGGCGCGGGCCCTGATGGGGGAGGGCCGGGTGAGCGTCCACGGCGGCGCCTGGGAGCCTGCTGACGCCGCCCAGCGCCGCCTGGGCTGGGAACCGTGGACCCTGGACGGCAAGGACGCCATCGCCCTGGTCAACGGCACCTCGACCACCGCCGGCATCAGTGCCGTCACCGGCGCGGGCGCCGAGCGGGCGGCCGGGATCTGTGCGGTACTGGGCATGCTCTACGCCGAGTTGCTTGGCGGCCATGCCGAGGCCTTCCAGCCGGCCATCGGCGCCGCCCGCCCTCACCCTGGCCAGATGCGGGCCCACGCCTGGCTCACCGCCCTGGCCGAGGACAGCCGGCGCCTGCAGCCGTGGCCCGGCGTGCCACCCCGGCTGGATGAAGAGCAAGGCGCCGTCCTGCCCGACCAGCCGCTGCCCCAGGACCCCTACTCGATCCGCTGCCTGCCTCAGGCGCTGGGCGCGGTGCTGGACAGCATCACCTTCCACAACCAGACCGTGGCCAGCGAGCTGGATGCGGCCAGCGACAACCCGCTGCTCTTCCCCGAGGAGGGGCGCGTGCTGCATGGCGGCAATTTCTTTGGCCAGCACCTGGCCTTTGCCGCCGACGCCCTGAACAACGCCCTGGTCCAACTGGCCGTGCACAGTGAACGGCGCATCAACCGCATCACCGACCCGGTGCGCAGCGGCTTCCCGGCCTTCATGCAGCCCCGCCAGACCGGTCTGCACAGCGGTTTCATGGGCGCCCAGGTGACGGCGTCGGCCCTGGTCGCGGAGATGCGCACCGGCGCCCACCCGGCCTCGATCCAGTCAGTGCCGACCAACGCCGACAACCAGGACATCGTCCCCATGAGCACCCGCGCCGCCCGCCAGGCGGCCACCAACCTGGACCACCTGCAGCGGATCCTGGCCATCGAGGCGCTGGTCTTGGCCCAGGGCCTGGAACTGACCGACGGGACCGGTTTCAGCCACAGCGCGCGTCAGACCCTGGCGTGGGTCCGCGAACTGGCGCCGCCATTGGAGGCGGACCGCCCGCTGGCCGAGGAGATCGCCGCAGTCGCCGACGCCCTGGCCACGCCCCACCGGGCCCAACGCCTGGTCGCCGGGCTGCCGGGCGCCCCCCCGGGCCCGGCCTCCTGAGGCCTCAGTCGCAGGGCTCACCCCGCTTGTCGTCGGCCGGCCTTGGCCGGCCGGTCATGGCCACCTCGATGGCGGCCACTTTCACGCCGTCGCGACAAAGGGTGATGGACCCGGCGATACCGTGCCACCAGTCATTTGGCGCGAACTTGAACCCCTCCGACCCGGTGCCCGCCGCGACCCGATGACCCGGCCCGGCGCCACGCCCCCGGGCGAGGAGCTGCTCCGGTTCCGGCGCCTGGCCGGATGCGGCCTCGCCGCGGAACAGGATCCAGCCGTCATCCCAGCCCTGCGCCTCGCACCCGCTCTGCGGGGTGCCGCCGCACAGGGTGACGATCTCGTCGTGGTCCAGCGCCTCGATGCGGGCCCGCTCCAGCCCGGCGAGGAGCTCCCGCTGCCAGGCCCAGGCACGGACCTCGTCCACTCCAGCGCCCAGCCGTGGCGCTGCCACGGCCGCCAGCCCGGCAACCAGGGCGAGGACCACCAGCAGCTCGGTGAGGGTAAAGGCCGGGCTCAGTCGCCCCAGCAGACCTCGACGCCCTCGGGGCCACTGCCCCGCTCGCCGCGGTGATCGAGGGTGAATTCCGTACACGCCTCATCCGCCTCCTGCGGACTTCCCGGCGCCGGTGTGGCAGTCAGGCGAAAGCCATCGGCGTCGGTCTCGACCCCCAGCTCATAAAGGCCCCGCTCGGACAACTCCGGGACCTCATCCGTACACGCGTCGTAGTCCATCTCCTGGATGAAACAGCGCTCCAGCGCCATCCAGGTATCCATCAAGGTGGCGGTGGCGTCGCTACGGTCCGCCTGCACCTTGTACTGGCCGTAGAAGGGGTAGGCGATCGCCACCAGGATGGCCAAGATGGCCAAGACGATCATCAGCTCGACCAGGCTGAAGCCAGCCACGCGGACGCGCTGATCCGCTCTCCTCATAACACCTTCCTCAATCCCGATTCCCGTAGGGACATTCGCGCTTCCAGCGGATTTCGACGCGGTCAGCTGCTCCCGTTACCGGCGCCGGCGCGAGCACACCACCCGCTTGCAGGCAGACCTCGGCCCCGTCCCCCCCGCTGCCGCGAGCACAAATCCGAAATTGCCCGTCGTCGCGCTCGATACGGTAGCACGGCGCCGCCACCTCTCCGCTGCAGCACCCCGGATCGCCGGCTTCTTCGCGCCCGGCTGCCAGCTCCCGCCTTGCCCTGACCAGTTCATCGGCAGCCGCCAGGCGGGCCGCAGCCCGGGACTCCAAGGCCGCGGCCGCGCGCAGCTGCAGCGCGGTGGGGGCAACCACCGACCAGGACAACAGCGCCAACATGACCAACACGGCACTCAGGCCGAGCACCGCAAAGCCGAGCTGCCGGGAGGCCCCCGTCAAGGCAGCCTCCCGTGGATCGGCACCGTCACCGTCTGGACCTGCTCCGCGCCGGTCGCACCCCGCTGGCCACCGGTGCGGATGCGTGCCGTAAAGCGCACGGCACACACCCGCAGCCAATCCTCCACCTCCTCCGCGCGCTGGAAAGGCCCTGGATGATCCGGGACCTGGGCCGGGTCGTCGGCCCCCGGGCACTCGGCGAAGCCCATCTCCAGCGCCTCGACCCCGCGCAGGATCGGCTGCGGAGCCCCCTCGCCACGGCCGAGGTTCAGGGTCGGCACCCCATCGACGCCTCCGCCATCCGACCACCGCAACCGCCGCACCTGGACGGGCGACGCATCGTCGTCCTCCGCGGACTCCTCCTCCGGCCACCAGGGGACCCACGCCACCCCGCGCTCGGGCAGGTCGTGGTCCTCGCCGAGCCCGTCCAGGGTGAGATCCTTGGCGCCATCCTGCGCCTCGGCCTCGAGCAGGAACAGGCCCTCGGCATTACCGACCAGGACCTTGGCCGGCAGGCTTCCCAACGCCTCCTCGGCCGGCTCATCCAGCTCGATTTGCGCCTCCGGGGCCGCTACCTCGATGGCATCGTAGCCGGTCGCCACGCTCCGCGGCGCCTCCTTACCGCGCACCCAGGTCAGCTCGCCTTCATCGGCGCGCAGACCCGGCGGATCGAGCTGGGCCCCGATCACCTCGCCGGCCGCGCCCTCGCCTCGATACAGCGGGGTCCGGCCACCGCAGGGGACCTCCCCGGCCAGCGCGACTTCGCCATCGAGGACCTGACGCAACACCGCGCCCTTATCCGCCACCCGCCCCAGGTCCTCCACGGTGGCGCTGGCCCGCAGCGCGCTGCCGAGGATCTGCACCGCCGCGAGCAGCGCCACCGCCGCCACGGCCAGCGCCACCAGCAGCTCGACCAAGGTCACGCCATAGGCACGCCCGGTCATGGGCCGACCTCGAGGAGTTGCCCGGAGAGCTCAAGGGACGATGCCTCGTCCCGGTGGGGAGCCTGCCAGCGGAGTTCGACGCGGATGCGATCGGCGCCCGCCTCGACCGACACCTCGGCCTGCGGCAGCTGGCAGGCAACCTCGGCCCGCCAACCGTCGGCATCAACCACGTCGCCGCGGGCCTGGTCCCCGACCGACGGCGGTTGGCACGTGCCCACGTCCCCCGCATCGACCTCGGCCAGATCAGCCGAGCGCTGATCTGGCGCGACCAGCCGGGCGCGGGTGATCAACTCTTCGGCGAGGAGAGTGGCTCGTACGTGATACGCGGCATCACGAGCCCCGTGCACCCCACCCAGAAGGGCCTGGAGCGACACGGCCGCGACACCGGCCAAGAGCCCGAGGGCGACGAGCGCCTCGAGCATTGTGAATCCAGAGTGGCGAGGCATCCCTTCCTCGCGTTTGGGTTCCATCCGCACCTTCCATGCGCACCCACTGAGACTAGCGCAAGATCGCCGGGACGCGACCGCGGCCCGATGACGCACGGGGGGCTTGGTTCCCCACCCGCCCTTCGGCTACAATTCGCGGCGTTGTTCAGGCAGCCTGTGCCGGTGTAGCTCAGTTGGTAGAGCAGCCGATTCGTAATCGGCAGGTCGGAGGTTCAAGTCCTCTCGCCGGCACCAGAAACCCCGATGACTCACCCCCAAAACCGTCTCTATTACGCCCACGGCAAGGGCACCGCCCCCTGGGGCCGCAAGAGTTCCGCCCTGCTGCCCGTCGCCGAGCAGGCCGGCTTCGCCGTCGAGAGCATCGACTTCACGGCCACCGAGGACCCGGACGAGCGGGTAGCCATGCTGCTCGAGCACCGACCCCGTGCCGCCGGTCGACTGGTGTTGGTCGGCTCCAGCATGGGCGGCTATGTCATGGCGAATGCCGCCAACGAGCTCAAGGCGGACGGCCTCTTCCTGCTCGCCCCGGCCATCGGCATACCGGGTTACCCGGCCTACCCGACGCCCACCACGGAGCACCAGGAGATCGTCCACGGCTGGCGAGACGCGCTGATCCCGCCCGAGGCGGTGATGACCTTCGCACAGCGCCAGCGGGCCCGCCTACACCTGCTCGACGCCGAGCACGACCTCAACGACCACCTGCCGACGCTACAACACCTGTTCGAAGATTTCCTCCGACGGGTGCGCGGCTGAGCGCTTCCCGCCAGTCCGCGCAGCATCACGTTGCATGACCCGCATCAGCGTGCGACGCTCCACCACAAGTGGATCATTCGTGAAAAAACCACTCAAAATAGGAGCTTCTCCATGAAGCGCACCGGTATCAAAGGTCTCATCGTCCTAATCGGGCTCGCGCTCTCGCTGGGTGCCATGGCGCCGACCACGGCGCTGGCGGGTGTGGTCGGGACCAGCGACGTGATCAGCGAGCGCCAGGCGGCATCCGACCGCGATCGCGTCCAGGAGGCCCTGCAACGCGAGGATGTCCAGCAAGCCCTGACCGACTACGGCGTTGATCCGGCGCAGGCCAAGGAGCGTGTCGCCGCGCTGAGCGATGAGGAGGCGCGGGAGCTGGCCGAACGCATCGAGCAGCAACCGGCCGGCGCGGGCGTTTCCATCGGCGCAACCACCATCCTCCTGCTGGTCATCATCTGGCTGCTGGTCCGCTGAACCGCTGCACCGCCATGGGGCCCGCAATCCGGCTGCAGCGGCGGATCACCCCGCGGTACGCCCTGATGGTGACAGCGCTTCTCGGTGCCGGGGGGGGGGGGGGGGGCC